>NBMF01000028.1 GCA_002084825.1 Fusobacteriia bacterium 4572_74 | reverse complement strand
GTCACCTCCTAAAATTAGAACGGGAATTCGTCATCTTCTTCTTCGACAACGCCCGATTGCTTTGGTTCTGTATACTTTGGTTGATTATAGCTATTTGTTGTTTTGGGTTTAGACCTTGATTCAGATTCAATACTGTTTACTCCACTACTTTTAGATTCTAAAAATTCGATTCTATCCACAATAACTTCTGTTCTGTATCTTTTTTCCCCATTGACTTCAAAAGTACTCGTTTGAATTCTACCCTGTACTCCGGTATTGTTACCTTTTCTTAGGTATTCTCCAATCAATTCAGCTGTCTTACCAAAGGCAGCACAACCAATAAAATCTGCTGGATCATCTTTTCTCATTCTATTGACTGCTAGTGTGAATTTGCAATAAGCCATTCCACTCTGTCCATACTTTAATTCTGGATCTCTAACAAGTCTACCAGTTAAAACCACTAAGTTCATAGACATAATAGCCTCCTATTAAACAATTATTGAATTAAGAATTATTTATTCTTAACGATAATATATCTCATAACTTCTTCAGTAATGTTCAATTTGTTTTCTGCTGCTTGTAAGTTTTGCCCCTCAGTTTTGAACGTAGTTAATACGTAGAAACCTGTCCCTTTCTTTTCGATTGGATAAGCTAACTTTCTTTCACCCATTTTTGTAGTTTTTAATTCGGTTGCGTTTGCTGCTGTTAAGATAGTTTCTACTTTCTCAATGATAGCACCTCTGGCATCCTCCATAACTGTTGGGTTAATAATGTACATTATTTCATAATTTGTCATAAATTTGACCTCCTTCCCTCTGGATTTTGTCCAAATGATAATTCACTTAAACAGGGTTCATAAATTATATCATATCTGTAAAACTAAAGCAAGGGCAAAACTAAAACTAACTCAAATAAATTTAGATTAGTTTTTTTATATTATTTAATTATTTCTTCTCATCCATGCAGGGATTTCTAAATCTTCCTCTTCTTTTTTCTCTACTGTTTTCGCTAAGCTTGGTTTTTCTATAGCTACTACTTTTTTTTCTGTTTCCTCGTCACTAAAGTTAGTAGCTACTAAAGTTACTTGTAATCTATCTCCCATCTCATCATCAGTTGTAACACCAAACATCACATCATCTACAGATTTTCCTGCTGCTTCTTTTACCATATTTGATATTGCAAAAGCTTCATTTAATCCCAATGTAGATGATCCAGATATATTGATCAGAATCTTACTTGCTCCAGATATTGATTTTTCTAATAATGGACTTTGAAGAGCTTTTTCAGTGGCCTTAATGGCTCTATTTTCCCCTTCCATTTCTCCAAATCCTATCATAGCTATTCCTGAATCTAACATAGTTGTTTTAATATCAGCAAAATCCAAATTTATTAATCCTGTTTTTAATATAAGGTCAGCCAGACCTTTAATTCCAATTTTTAAAACATTATTTGCTTCCATAAAAGCATTTTGTAATGTTATAGTTTTTTCTGGAAGTTCAAACAATTTATCATTTGGTATGATAATAAGTGCATCTACAGATTCTTTTAAATTAACTATTCCCATATCTGCATTTTTCATCCTACTCTTCCCTTCAAAAGTAAATGGTTTCGTAACTACTGCAACAGTTAAAATCTCCATATCCTTTGCTATCTTAGCTATTACCGGGGCTGCACCTGTGCCTGTACCTCCACCCATTCCAGACGTTATAAATAACATATCTGTTTCTTCTAATAGAGTTTTTATCTTGTCTATATCTTCTTCGGCTGCTTGTTTCCCAATCTCTGGGTTAGCTCCCGCTCCCAATCCTCTTGTTGATTTTTCTCCTAATTGTATTCTTATATCCGCTAAAGAATTATGTAGATCTTGGGCATCTGTATTGGCTGCAATATATTCTACTCCTGTTACTCCAGCTTCAATCATGTCATTTATTGCATTCCCACCGGAACCACCGATTCCCATTACCTTTATCTTCACCAAATGCTCATTTGTGTGTATCATCAATTTCCCTCCTTTAGATTATAAGCTTTATATAAAATTTCCCAACCATTTTTTAAATTTAGATGGACTCTTAGTTCTATTCTTTTTCTTGATGATTTCTTTTTCTTCTATCTTATTAACAGTTTTTAATTTTTCTTTTTCTTCCTCTACCTTATTTTCTACATTTATTTTTTGTAGATCATTGTATTCATTTTCAAGAGCTGTAAGCAATACTCCCATTCCTGTAATACAAGCAGGATTTTTTAATATAGTTGTTACTCCATCTATATTAATAGTTGTTCCTATCCTAATATCATATTTTAGTAAAACTTTTAATTTTTCTAAAATTCCGTAATCTCCTACAACTCCTCCAGCTAATACTATACCGTTTTTTAGATATTCTTTGTATCCAGAAGCCTCTATACTCTTTAAAATATATTCTATTATCTCATCGGTTCTAGCATCTATTATCTCCCTTAAATACCTAACTTCAAAAATTTTAGTCATACTTTCACCTTTTTCTAAATAAGATATTGTAATGTTTTCATCTATATCCTTATTTTTTATTTCTTTTAAAAGTTTGTTCACTGCTTCACAATTTAATTCTAACACATATTTAAGATCATTGACATAGTGCATACCACCTATAGGTATTACATTTGTATTGATAAGTCTATTATTTTTAAAGATAGTTATCTCTGTCAAACCATGTCCAATATCTACTAATGCCACACCATTCATCTTATCTATTTTTTTCAGAGTAGCTTTAGAAGATGCTTCTCCATTATATACGAGGTTGTCTACCTCTATCTTTGCTTTATTTAGTGTTTCTACTATTTTTTTTACCTTTAATTTAGGAATCCTTATCATATGAACATTTACCTTTAATTTATTTCCTACTTTCCCCACTGGATTTTTCATTATTCCAGAATCATCTACCCTATAGTTATAAATTTCTTTCGCAATCACCTGTTCATCATCTTTAACTACTTTTTCTTTAGAGATCTCAAAAATTTGATCGCAGTGATCTTCAGTGACTTCTATATCCTCATCGGAAAGCTTATATTCAATCTCTGTAGTACTAGATTTTATATCACTTCCACTGATACCTATAGTAGCTTTTTTTATCACAATTCCTAACTTATTTTCCAATCTTTCCTTCCCCAATCTCAGGGTTCTGCTAAATAATTCACCATCAATTATTTCACCTTTTTTTATTCCATTAGAAGGTATGATTGTCTGACCCAATACCTTTATATTTTTTCCAGAATCATATAGTTCTCCTACAATAATAGTTGTTTTAGATGACCCTATATCTATTCCTGTTCTTATCCTTCTTATCATTTTTGATCACCCTCTTTCCTTTTAATAATGTAGTCTTCAAATCTCAAATCAATATATTCTATCTTTTTATCTCTTTTATTTTGAGGCCTTACTTGATCATATAGTTTCTTTACAACCTCATATTTTCTATTCTCTACATCTATATTTGTGATTATTTTAAGGCCTGTATTTGTTGTTACCACTATCCCATTACTTATCTTATATATTTGAGATATTTCATCTTTAAAATCAATTTTTTCCATCACTGCAATAAATTCTTTTATCTCTTTTTCATGATCTATCCGAAATAAAGGCATATTATATTTTTGGCTCTCTTTCATATATCCATATATTTTTCCAAATTCATCAGATATATATATATTACCTTTGTATTCTATATATACAAAAGGTTTCTTTTCCTTTATGTCAAATAATAAAATATCAGGCATCTGAGTTTTTATAACTACATCTTTTACCCTTACATCCTCTAAGATTTTATTCTCCATTTTTTTTTTATCTATCTCTAATATATTTTTACCCTTTAGATCTTGTATACTCATAGCTAAATCATCTATCAAGTCTAAATCTTTAACCTTTATATTTACTTCAGTAACGTTAAATAATGAGTTTTTTTTAAACTTTGTATATTCTATATAGGTATACCAACATATTATCCCTATAAATACTATTTGTAATATCTTTTTCATATTCATTTCACCCAGTTTATTATTTATAGCATAATATTTTTGTCTGTTTTTTACAATATATATATAATTATTATAAATTTGTCACCATTTTTTCTAATATCATTTCAAAAGTATAACCTTTTAATTTTCCTAATTTAGGCAGCAAGCTTGTAGGAGTCATTCCAGGACTAGTATTTACTTCTAAAAAGTATAACCCATCTTTAGATAGAATAAAATCACTTCTACTCATTCCTCTAAGGTTTAATATATTATGTACTTTAGATGCAATCTCCATAGCCTCTTCATAATAATTTTTCTCTATTATAGCAGGAACTTCATATATAGTTTTCCCAACTGTATATTTCGACTCAAAATCATAGGTTCCTGAATTAGGTATTATCTTTACAACTCCTAATTTTTCTCCGTTTAAAATCCCTGCAGTTAACTCTTCTCCTGTGATAAATTCCTCTATCACTAGATCTATCCCTTTTAATTTTTCTACTGCTTTTTTCGCTTCCTCTAAATTTTTGCAGATATAGAGGCCGACACTAGAACCCTCTTTAGAAGGTTTTATTACTATTGGATATTTTTTTATTTCATCTATACTAGTATACTTCATTGGTGTTTTAATTCCAAAATCATCTACAATCATTTTAGTTAAAATTTTGTCCATCGATACAGCACTAGCTGTTACACCGGATCCTGTGTATGGTTTTTTTAATATATCTAGGACGGCTTGCACTCTTCCATCTTCACCAAATTCACCATGTAAAGCTATATATGCTAAGTCATATTCATTTTCCATAAGTGCAGTCAAATAATTTTTTTCCCCTAGATCTATCTTAAAAGCATCATGTCCTAAATTTAAAAGCCCCTGTAATACGGCTCCCCCAGTCTTCAATGATATTTCTCTTTCTGAGGAGATGCCCCCCATCAATACTGCTATTCTCATTTTTACCCTCCTAATCTTCAATAATTACAATCTCTTCCTCTAATTCAATCCCTGAATTTAATTTTACTTTTTCTTTTACTATCCTAATTATCTCAATAACATCATTATATTTAGCATTGCCATGATTTTCCAAAAAATTTGGATGAACATTGGAAACCTGCATATCTCCTACTCTATGTCCTCGTACTCCAGCCGCTATTATTAATTTAGCTGAAAAATGTCCCTCAGGATTTTTAAAAGTACTTCCTAGATTAGGCATATTTAAAGGATGTCTTGTCTCTCGTTTTCCCATTAATTCCAAAACTCTTTCTCTGTCAAATCCCATTTCAAATTTAAATATAGCACTTATAACTATCCATTTTTTTTTCTGAATCTCTGTATTTCTATAAGTCACATAGATCTCTGATTTCTTTATTTTTCTAATCTCAAAATTTTCATCTACTACCTCGACCTCTTCTATATGGTCAAAAACTTCAGAACCATAGGATCCTCCATTCATATAGATCAGGCCTCCTACACTTCCAGGGATACCAGCTAAATTTTCCAACCCTGAATAATTTTTTTCTTCTATGAAATTAATAAGATCATCAAAATTTAATCCTGATTCTACATATACTCTTCCATCTCCTAGATCTTCTATCTTATTTAATTTATTTAAACTTATAAAAGATATATCCATATCTCTATCGGGAATCAGTGTATTAGTTCCATTCCCTATAAGAAAAATTTTTTCTCTAGTTTTTAAAACTTCAATCAATTCCTCTTTTTTTTCTATTATTATCAGTTCTTTAGCTATTCCACCAATTTTCATATTAGAATATTCTTTCATATGATGGTATTTATATATTTTCATCTTACCTCCAACTTTTTAACTACTTCATATGCCATCTGTGATATCGTTCCAGCTCCCATAAAGATATAGGTTCTATCTTCAGCTTTTATTTTTTCAAATATTTCTTCCACAGTAATTAAAATTTTTGTGTTTCCACAAGTATAGATATCAGCAGCCAATTCTTTCAATGTAATTCCATAGATATCTTCCTCTCCTGCAGAATATATAGGAAGTAAAATTACCTCATCTGCTAGATCGAAACACCCTTTAAATTCTTCATATAAAAATTTTACTCTGCTGTATCTATGGGGTTGAAAGATTGCTGTTATTTTCTTAGCTTCTATTTTTTTAGCACCCTCTAATGTGGCTCTTATCTCAGTTGGATGATGTGCATAATCATCAATAATCCTTGTATCTCCATCTAAAAGAATATCATATCTTCTTTTAGCACCCTTAAATTTTTCCAGTCTAATTTTTATCTCCTCTAGAGATACGCCTAAAGTATAAGCCAGGTATATTACTCCTAAACTATTAGAAACATTATGCTTTCCAGGTATAGACAACCTAAATTCACCCAAAAATTTACCATCTAAGATCACATCATAGATACTTTTCCCATCTATTATCTTTATGTTATCTGCATATATTCTAGCTTTTTTTTCTATACTATAAGTTAATATCTTATTTTTTGATCCCAATATTTTTTCCGATTCCAAACAATCTATATTTAATAGAGTAAGTTTTTTAGTCTGTTCATAAAATTGTATAAATGATTTTTTTATATTTTCAAAACTACCATGATTTTCCAAATGATCCGCCTCTATATTAGTTATAATAGAATATTCCGGCAGTAGATATAAAAATGAATTATCACTTTCATCGGCTTCTGCTATCAAAAATTCTCCTATTCCACAATGTGCGTTGGAATTTATTTCTGGTAAGATCCCACCCACTACAATGGATGGATCTAATGGCAGCATCACAGCTCCTAACATAGAACTAGTCGTAGTCTTTCCATGGGTTCCAGCTACAGCTATCCCAGATTTTTCATTGAATAATCTAGCCAAAAGTTCCCCTCTTTTTATAACTTCTATTCCATTTTCTATCGCATATTTATATTCTGGATTAGACTCCTTGATAGCACTTGATCTCACTACCAAGTCAATTCCTTCTATATTTTTTGCATCATGTCTATAATGAATTTCAACCCCTAAACTTTCAAGTTCTACACTTACATCTTTTTTAATTTGATCCGATCCGCTTACACAGTATCCGCTCTTAGCCATTATCTTAGCTAATCCACTCATACCTATACCGTTTATTCCTATAAAAAATATTTTTTTCATCTATTTATTCCCCCAAATCTCTAAGGCATCCACTATTTTTTCTGCTGAATTTCCTTTTTTCATTCTTTTCAATGCCGCTTTCATCTCTGTTAATTCATGCTTATTTTTTACTAACTCTAAAGCCATTCTCACAGCATTTTGAGCTTCCCCATCTTTATAGATTAAGCTAGCCTTGTTCTCTAAAAGGATCTTAGTATTTTCAAACTGTCCAACTTCACGAAGTTGATATGGGATTAATATCGATGGTTTTCCTAACTCTATTAATTCGGAGATTGTCAATGCTCCTGACCTGCATAATACTAGATCAGCAGCACACATTATATTAGCCATATTTTCAAAATAAGGTTTTATTTGATCTGTTAATTTATATTTAGATAATTTAGACATAACCTCTTCATAATTTTTTTCTCCTGTAGCCCAATATATCCTTGTGTTTTTTTCCTTTAAAAATGAATCCCATTCTTTGATCAACGCTTCATTTATACTTCTAGCTCCTAAACTTCCACCCATAATAAGAATCATCTTTTCATGATCTTCTAATTTTATCTTTTCCCTTTCATTATGTGAATTTAGAGTATAAAATTCCTTTCTTAGGGGATTTCCTGTAACCTGTAGTTTCGATTGATATTTTAAAGGTAGTTCATCATAGGTTAAATCAAAGGCTAAGAACATTTTTTTACAAAATCTATAAAATATTTTATTGGCCAATCCTAAGGTAACATTTTGTTCCTGTAGATATATAGGAATTCTTAAAATTATTGCACTCAACAGAGTAGGAATAGATATATAATTTCCAAACCCAATCACTGCATCAGGTTTTTCTTTCCTCAATATTGATATAGCTTTTTTTGTAGCTTTCAAAACTTTTATTATTGATTTAAAATTTCTTAGAGGTAAAACATCTAAGCCTATAAATCGATGTCCTGCATTTGGAACAATCTCTTTTTCCATCCTATGACTAGTTCCTATAAAAAGCAGATCTATTTTTTTTTTTCTTAATTCATCTGCTACTGCCAATGCAGGATAGATATGCCCTCCTGTTCCTCCTGCTGTTATAATTATTTTTTTCATATATATATTATCCCCTTGATGATTTTTAATCATCCTCTAATTAATCATTATTAATTTTCTTCTTTAAATTTTTCTAAAACTAGTTTTTTGAATATCTTTCCTCTTTCTTCAAAACTTTTAAATTGATCAAAGCTAGAAGTAGCAGGGGATAAAAGAATAGTTAAATCTTTTTTATAATCCATATTTTTTATTTTTTTTTCCAGTGTAATCATTACTTTTTCTAGAGTTTTCATACTATAAATATCCTTTTTAGGATAATTTACTATTAATAATTCTCTCTCTAGTTTAGGAGCTAGTTCTCCTATTAAATATACTTCTTTTACACTTTCTTTAATTTTCTCAATGAGAGGAGTTAATTCTAGGTTTTTATCACATCCTCCACATATAAGTATTGGTTTTTCAAAAGTTCCTATGGCTTTCATTGTGGATTCTAAGTTGGTTCCCTTGGAGTCATTTATAAATTTCACAGTATTATTCTTATTTTTATAGGTATAAAATTCTTCCATTCTATGCTCTAAACTCTTAGTATTTTCTAAAAAAATTCCTATAACATCATTATCTACACCAACTAATTTAGCCACTCCTACAATAAATAATATATTTTGTAAGTTATGTCTTCCTTTTAGGGAAAATTTATCTATACCAGTTATCTTTTTACCTTTAAAATATAAGTTATTTTTAGACACACAAATATCCGAATTTTCTTCTAAAGAAAGTTTTGTAATCTCTCCATCGATCCTGTCTAATCTCTTCATTATTTCTAGGCCATCTATATTTACTATAAATTTATCCATGGAATTTTGATTCATTCCTATATTAAATTTTGTATCATAATACTCATCTGCATTCTTATATCTATTCAAATGATCGGGAGCAAGGTTAATTATCATAGCTATATCAGCTTTAAATTCATATAAATTTTCCAATTGGTAGGAGCTAAGTTCCAAAACTATATATTCATATTTATCTTTTTCTAAAACAGCTTCTGAATATGGCGTTCCTATATTTCCAGCTGCTATACTCCTAATTCCTGCAGCATTCAATAATCCAGCTAGCTTACTTGTCGTCGTTGTCTTCCCATTGGTCCCTGTAATAGCTATAATTTTTGTTTTAGAAGTTTTTTTCATATAATTATATGATACCTCAATTTCATTCACTACTTTAATACCTTTTTTCACTACTTTTTTTATTAGATCATTATACGGTATCCCTGGACTTTTTACAAACAGGTCTACCCCTTCTAAATAAGCTACCGCATCTGTAGACGAAACACCTATTTTGTCATCTACAAGTACCGTTTCCCATTCGATCTCTTCAAGTAATTTTATTACACTTTTACCGCTGATTCCAGCTCCGTATATCATAGCTTTTTTCATCTTATTCCCACCTTTATTTTTTAATAAATTTATAATAAGGATAATTAATGAATTACCCTTACTATTAATCTGTGTCATATGTGTCCAAAGTTTTTAATTATTAATCCTTAGTTTTTTTTATCTCAACTTTAGTATTATCAAACTTCCTATCCCACACAACAAACCTATTATCCAAAATCTAATAGTTACCTTAGTTTCTGCTAAACCTTGTAATTCAAAGTGATGATGTATAGGAGCCATCCTAAATATCCTTTTTTTCCTCATCTTATATGTTAAAAACACTGTGATTTCTCCTGTTCCTGCTATATAATAAAGATCAAAATGCTGACTTAACTCCGTATGTCCTGTAAAATATGCAATCAACCCTAAAATCGATGCTGCTATAATTACCGGCATAATCACTAACCCATCCAGTCCATCTGTTATATTTACAGCATTTGAGCTTCCTATTAATACTAATAGTATCCATACTAGTAATGGAATTGTTCCTATATATAGATAGCTCTTTGAAAATGGATTCATTATTCCAAAATCTAACTCCGTTCCCGATATACCAAATTTAATTATAAATAACCAAGTCAAAACAGCTATCAATGCCTGCCCAATCACCTTTTTTCTACCTGACAAACCTTTTTTACAGACTGTTAATTTTCTATAATCATCTACAAAGCCTATGCTACTGAATAAAAGCATGCACAGAAGTAACATTAAATTAAATTTATTGGTCAGATTTCCAACTATTAAATTAGTTATTGTTGCAGAGAAAACTATTAATACTCCTCCCATTGTAGGAGTCCCTGTTTTTGTAAAATGTGTTTTCGGTCCTACATCTTTTGCTTCATCACCTATTTTTTTCTTTCTTAAATAAGCTATAAATGGTTTTCCCAAGATCATAACAATCATAAGCGATATGGCAAACCCTAAAAAACCTCTCAAATAAATTGATTTTAAATACGCTAAACTTTCATACTTTTCTGCCAAATAATATAACATCTACCAATCTCCTAATCTAAAATTTTATTCAAACAAATACCATTTGAAGCTTTTAAAAATACTGCTGCTCCATCTTTTATTCCTTTTATTCTATCTTTTATTTTTTCCACAGTTTCAAAATAAAAACATTTTTTATGATCCAATTTCATATATAAATCTTTCATCTCTTTTCCGACTAAATAAATCTCATCTAAATCTAAATTTTCTATAGTTTTCGATAACCTTTCATGAAGTTTCTTGCTTTCTTTTCCCAATTCCAGCATATCCCCTAATATAACTACCTTATAATCATCTTTAAAAATTTCATTGAAAGTTTCTAAGGATACTTTCATAGCTATTGGACTGGCATTGTAAGCATCATTTATAAAAATTTTTCCATATTTTTCAACTCTTTCAAATCTCATCCCAGTTAACTTTAAATTTTTACAGGCATCTAAAATTTCTTCCGTAGATACTCCTATTTTTAGAGCTGTCGTTATAGCTAAAGCTATATTAATAGAGTTGTATTCCCCATAAAGATTAGTATGTATTTTATTATTTTTATTTTTCCCCACTCTTATAGCTTCTGTATCTTTAAAGTAAGGATCATCTCCATACACTACTCTAAATTCTGGTTTTACAAACTCAAAAATTTCTGTTTTTGCTTTAAAAACATTATTTCTATTTTCTAAAAATTCCAAGTGAGAGTCACCTATATTAGTCACTATGGCATAGTCTGGACTCGCTATCTTTCCTAATGCTTTAACCTCTCCTAAATTACTCATCCCCATCTCTAAAGCTATGAACTTATCATCTTCTTCTAATTGTAGGAGAGTCAATGGCAATCCTATGTGATTATTGTAGTTCCCTAAAGTTTTTTTCCCTTTATATTTTTTTGACAAGATAGTATATAATATATCCTTTGTAGAAGTCTTTCCCTCACTCCCAGTAATTCCTATGACTATCACATTCAGGCTTTCCCTATATTTTTTAGCTAATTTTTGTAAAAATAAAATACTATTTTCTACATAGACCGCTCTCTCATCTTCTATTTTAACATTTATATCATCATAAAATACCATAAGATGTTTTTTATTTGGAAACATCTTGTTAAAAAAAATTGATTTATGCATATATATATCTCCTTATTATAACAATTTTTACTCCTTAACTCAATCTTTCTTACGATAAGTTTTTGACATTCTTTCCAGCTGTTTTGCAAATTCATAGAGGTTTTCATATACCTCACAAGAATTTTTGCATTTTTTCTCCTCTTCTAATCCATGACCTGTCTTTACTAGGATCGATCTCATCCCTAGATTTTTTCCAGCTTTTACATCACTTATCTTATCTCCTACCATAATTGAAGATGACAAATCTATGTCTAAATCCTTTTGTGCTTTTAAAAACATCCCAGGTTCAGGTTTTCTACAATTACAATCTAATTTATATTCACCAATACCTTTTTCTGGATGATGCGGACAATAGTAGAATCCATCTATATGTCCCCCTATTTTTTCAACTTCCTTTTGAAGATAATCATGTAGAGTTTTTACACTTTTCTCATTATAATAACCTCTAGCTACCCCAGATTGATTTGTCACCACTACAACTAAATAATCTAAATCATTAAATATTTTTATTGCTTCTCTTGCTCCATCTATAAATTCAAATTCTTCTACTTTATGAAGATAATCTTTTTCAACGTTTATATTTCCATCTCTATCCAAAAAAATACACTTTTTCACAAAAATCCTCCCATTATAATTTCCATTCCTTATATTATATAAAATTTTTGCATTTTATAACAGATTTTATTTAAAAAATAGATAACAATTTTATATTTTTTTATCTCCATAAAAATCAAATAAAAAGAGCCATCAAAATTAATTGATGACTCCTCTAGTTTTTTTGTACTCTATTACACTTAGTTATCCTACTCTTCTTAAAGAGTAAACAATAGTGTTGATTTTTCCAAAAAATAAAAAAGACTTGGCAAGTTCCTATCCTCCCAAGGGGCTGCCCCCTAAGTACTTTCGGC
>NBMF01000077.1 GCA_002084825.1 Fusobacteriia bacterium 4572_74 | reverse complement strand
AGGATCAAAACTTGTCATAGTTAACCTAAAATTACTCTTTAAAATTTGCAACCTCTACCTAATTTTCTCTTGTAAGAGTTATTCTATAATAACTTATTAATCTTGTAAAGTTTAATAAAAAACTTTTTTTACATAAGGCGATGTAGTTAATTGTAGTAAAGAACCATAATCTAGCTCAAATTCCACTATATCTCCTACATTATATTTCTTTTCTGAATCTGTTACATCGAGTAGCAAATGATCACTGCTAGCTCCTAAAATTATTAATTTTTCATCTATTACTTTTAAATTAGAATGGTCTACATCTTGTTCTCCAATAGCTAAAATAGCACGTATTCTAATTCCTCTATCTATAAATGTAGGTGTTTTTCCAAAAGCATTTAATCCCATTTCCCCAACTGGGTGAGAATGTTTTTCTTTTAATTCTATTATTTCTACCTCTAATTTCACACTATCGTAGGAGCATCCTTCTAAATTTTTTCCATAGGCTGTTTCCCTACCAAAAATAAGAGCTTCTCCCAACCTTAAATTATTTATTTTAGATGGCATATTATTTTTCAACAATAAATCTAAACTACTAGAGTTTCCACCTGATACAATATTTAATTTTAAATTATATTTTTTCTCTATTAAATTTGAAATTTTTTCTAATTGTCCTAAATTTTCAAAGCTAGGAATGATCCCTCCATAACATGTGAGATTTACACCTATCCCTTCCAATTTAATGTTTTTCATAGGATTTATTTGATCCATATAGTTTTCTACGTCTTTTGGCAAGATCCCCTCTCTAAGGTCTCCTAAATCAATCATCAATATGATCTTATGTACTTTATTTTGTTTTTTTGCTTCCTCATTTAAAAGAGTTATAGTAGATATTTCACTATTTAAACTTATATCTACATGTTCTATAACTTCTTTTATCTGAGATTTCATAGGCAAACGAATCATCATTTTGGGAACATCTAGACTTTTAAATTGTTTTAAATTTTCCACCCTAGAATCTCCTAAATATTTTACTCCGCCCTCTACCATTACCTTGGCTATCTCTATACTTCCTGAAAAAACTTTGGCTATTCCCACTACATCTATCTGGTTTCCCTCGCATTTCTTTGTTAGAAATTTTACATTTTCTTTTATCTTACTTAGATCTACTACTACCCTTGGGTATTCAGTCATAAAGCTTCCACCTCCTCAATTTTTAAACTTTTTTTAAGTAATTTAATAGCTGATTCTTTATTATATCTTGATAGGACTCCTAAAGAAGCCATAATATAATCATTATCTATGAGTATTTTCACCTCTGGTGTAGGCAAAAGTTTATCTCCTTTATTGCTAGCTGCTACTTTTTTTAAGATCTCTATTCTATTTGGCAGTTTAGTTAATGCTCCTCCGGTTCCTATTATCCACTTAACACCGGTAAGGTCCTTTCCTTCAGCAAGAGTTTTTTTACTTTCACCAAAAAGGTGTCTATATCCTCCAGCATGTCTATGCATTGACATAATCACTGCTTTTTCTGTCAAAATTTCTACTAAGTTTTTTTCCATTTCACTCTTAGGAATAGGTGGAAAATTTAGAAGACATTCTGACAATATTTCTGGATCTAAAGATAACCTCTTAGCTAAGTTTTTTTCCCCTATTATTTCAACTATATTTTTCATATTTACGTAGACACCCAAATCTCCTTCTACAGTTCTTTTGGCTATAGGTTCTGGTGAGATCAAAATTTTCATTATCTCCTCACTACCATCGGTTACCGAGTGAATATCTCCTCTCCATTCCTGGAGCATGGATGATATGTTCTTCAAAAACATCTTGAATAACACGTCTTACAGGTTCGACATTTAATTGGTCTATCCTGGGATATACATTTTCTACTATTTTTAGAAGATTTTCTTTTCCATGATCTTCAAATATTAATTTTATCTCCTCACAATTTTGTATATTTCCTGCATAAATTATAGGGATATCAAAATTAAGTTTAGCCAGAAGTTCTGCATTATATAGAGCTGTATCTCGCTCACCATAATCTACTCCTCCAGCGAGTAAAATTATATTTGGTTTAATTTCTTCTATTTTTTTTAGATCTGTTCTTCGAAGCCTTCCTGATGTAACCATATGAATATTTGCTCCTGCTCCAAGTGCTGCTTCTTTTGCCGCTTTCGCTGTCATATCATATACCAATCCATGAACAGTCATTTTTAAGCCTCCTGCTGCACTACTTGTAGCCAAGAACTCATCATATTCTAAATCTTTAATCCCTAATTTTTCTTCTAAATCATATGTAGCATCCATAAGACCTAGATTTACATCTCCTTTATCTACCGTGGTAGGAGCTTGCCCTTGCCCTATAAATTCAGGTTGTTCTCCATCTAAATTTCCAAAAGCATTAACGACTGTTGTAGTACTTCCTATCTCTGCTACCAAAACATCTATTTTCATATCTTAGCTCCTTTGTCTTCTTTCTTTTTACAATTACCTCAAAGAAAGAAACCCTAGCAGTAATTTTTATATTAAATTACTGCTAAAGATCCCTACCTATAAATATTAAAATATCTATTTAAAAAGATAATTTTATTTCTTTTCCATCATCTCTTTTTTTCTTTTAACTAAGTATGAAGCTACATTTACTCCTCTATCATTTCTTGAGAATCCTTCATCCATACCATTTTTTCTAGCTATCTCAGGAGTTACTTGAGTTCCTCCAGCACAGATGATAATTTTATCTCTGATACCTTTTTCAACAGCTAATTCATGTAATTTTTTCATATTTTTATAGTGAACATCGTCATGTGAGATGATTGTAGAAGCTAAAACTACATCTGCATTTAACTCAACTGCTGCATCAATTAATTTCTCACAAGGTACAGAAGTTCCTAAATACTCAACTTCCATTCCAAATTTTTCTACTCCTCCATGTTTTATATCTATAACTTCACGAAGCCCAACTGAATGTTCATCTTCTCCTACCGTTCCTGCTACGATCTTCATATCATATTTTTCTACTAATCCTCTGATCTCGTCATCTGTCATAACTTCAGGTTCAGGTGGTATTACTAAAGTATTTAAATCTAGATCAAATTCTAATTTTCCTTTAACTTGAATTCTAGTTCCCTCACTCATATGCATAACTTCAGAATGAATTACTTCTGGATCTTTAAGATTCATCTTCTTAGCAAATTCAATAGCTGCAAATTCTGCTACCCTTTGACTCGTTGGTAAGAATAATTCTATCTGTACTGTTCCGTCAGCTAACCATTCTACTTCTGATTTGATCTTAGATGTAGATCTATATTCTTCATTTTCTGCCATTCTTACATTTACATTATCCATTTCATCTAATTCATCGATATATACTATTTTATCTGGATCTTCAAATGTACAACCACCAATTAAATCTGATGGATTAGTAACACCATATTGATCTATATTATTATTTCCAAAATGTCCTGTTACAGGTGCCATATAGTCTTCATCTCTTACGAATACTTTTCCTGCTCCTACTCCTCCATCTTTCTTTCTTCCGATTCCATCACCATTTTTTTCAGGATAGTTACCAGAGTCTACAAAGAAACCTTTTTCTACAGATTCAAAATATCCACCGCTTTCTATCATTTCTTCTAGATAAAGTACTGCTCTTTCTTTTATTTCTCTTACCATATCTTTCATATATCCATCTTTTCTTACTTCTACCATTTCAAGTAATCCATCTAATCCTACTAAAGTTTGTTTAGCTGTATCACAAGCTTCTATATTATATACATGCCAAGGTACATTTCTACCTTCATCAGGTGTAATCGTAGATTGGATATCTGCACTTGTCAATCTAGAAATCATCATATTCATTACATGAGTCACTGTAGCTTCTCTAGAAGATGAAGTGATATATTTTGTATTCATTTGAGCTCTCATCTTATATTCTGAAAAGAAATCTCTCAATGCTACTGCATATGGTAGATCAAATTTCATAGATGGTGCTGGTGCTGCTGTAGGAGGAACTGTAGACAGACATATATTTTCTTTCTTTATTCCTGATTTATAAGAAAATATAGAGTTAAGTCCATGTTGAACCATAAGTTCTGGCATTACCTTCCATGCATCTCTAGCAGTTGCATTGGCATTATGTGCTCCATCTATTTGAGCCATCTCAGCCCAAGCCATTATTTTTTTAGATTCTGCTGCATCTATAAATGATCTTACCATATTTATATTTCTATAAAGTACGTTGTATTGAGGATCTTGATGAGCTCCATTTACACCTTCTTCTGCAAACATTACTGCTACGTCAGGTCCTGCTACTCCAGATACATATGAATGATAATTAATAGGTCTTCCTACTTCTTCCTCTATCATATCACAAGCTTTTCTCTGTGCTCTTACTTGTTTTCTAGTAATAGGTACTCCTCCAATCCCCTGTGGAGTTCCTTCTATCAATCCATCAAAATGTGATTGTCCAGCAGTTCTGATTACCATAAGGTGATCTGCTCCATGCCATGCTGCCATTCTCATTCTTCTGATATCGTCTTCAAATCTTCAAGTCCAACCTCTTCTCTTAGGCCTGTAATTTTCAAGGTCATTTAATATCTCTCTTATGTCCATCTTTTCAGTTGGTATTAATTTTTTCATTATTTTTTACCTCCCTTAAAAATTTCCATAAGGGTATCCCAATGGTTTCCCTCTATCATTTCTTCTCCAGCTTGACGGATAGAAATATTTTTTTCCTTAGATATCTTGTATACTAAATGACCTACACCTTTTCCCATAAGTCCTCTATCTATTGCTCCATCTACTAATGGCTTAGCCTCTATACTTGAAAATCCCATCCTTAATAATACCGATCTTTCAATCGATGGAGTCGTATGTGTTTTAGCTAGATCTATCATTGGGTCTACCAATTTTTCTGCCAGTTCCCAAAATTTATTTTTTAATTCTGCATCTGTTAAATTATTTAGATGTTTTCTTCTTACAGAGAAATCATCATCTCTTTTTAAATATCCTTTCATCTTTTCCCCCTTTAACGTCTATGGTGAAATTACAAAGTAACCATTAAAACTACCTCTATCAAATTTAATTATTTTAACCTTAATTTATTTTCTGCTCTATTAATTGAAGTAATTCATCTATATATTCAGAAGTTTCTACTCCCATTTCATATCTTGGATTATATTCCACTATATCTATAGAAGTTACAGATGCTGTATCTATCATTTCTGATATCAAAGACTTACCCATTTCACGGCTAAGTCCTCCTATAACAGGAGTTCCAACAGCTGTTATCTCTTTAGGATCTATCCCATCCAAATCAAAACTAATATGTAAATTTCTACCTTTAAAGAATTCTTTTACCTCTCCTAAAGCTCTTTCAAATCCCATCTCTGCTATCATTTCCCAGGTATAGTTTTTGATCCCCAATTCATCTATCAATTTCTGTTCTTTCTGATCTATATCTCTAGTCCCAAATAAAATTACGTCTTCTATTTTTACCTTAGTTCCTTTGTAAAAACAATCTATCAATTTAGAGTGTCCATGTCCTATAGTGGTAGCTAACGGCATTCCATGTATATGTCCTGTAACACTTATATTAGGAGTATTCATATCTGCATGAGCGTCCATCC
>NBMF01000027.1 GCA_002084825.1 Fusobacteriia bacterium 4572_74 | reverse complement strand
TGGTGCATCAAGGGGGACTTGAACCCCCACAGGAAAATTCCTATAAAGCCCTCAACCTTACGCGTCTACCATTCCGCCACTGATGCTTAACATAGAAAATTATATAGTAATCTCCTATACTTGTCAATAAATTTTTTTAAAGATATAAGTAAAATTATGCCTCTTAATAGATGTTTTTAAATTTCTAATCCCAATATCTTGAAATAATAAATATTATAGAACTTATCCTTATATTTAAAAAGATATAAAGTCTCTTGTGTCTTTACGTGCTATAAATGATGCTATTGCCATAGATAACATGATGAGAGTTCAAATTATAAGAAAACAATGTTCTAAACAGCACCGCCAGAAATATCAGTTTTTATGATTATATAAATATTTCCATTTAGAGTTACTGTACTTTGAAGTACAACAAGAAGCATTATTATAGATGTGTTAAAGGATGTCTGGTTTTTACACTGTTTATTTTTTTGAATTCAGGAGTGTAAAAAAATTATAGAAAGTTATCAAGTTTTTATTTTTTTAGCTCAGTAATATATCGTTTAAATATGGTATAATGAGAGATAGAAAATTAAAGGAAGTGATGAAATTGGAAAAAAATATGAGAGAAAAGTTAGATAGAAGAGTTGTAGCAATTGGCGAAAAACTAAATGAATTAGGTTTTGAATTGGAAGAAGATATGAAAGAATTGGTTGAAATGAGAGAGGATATTGCCGAACTAATCTTAACAACAAAATTAAAGAAAATAGAATATTTTGTGGAAAAAGAAGGGAATGGAGTAGGCTTTTATTTAGGTGATTTCCAAATAACATTTTTTTTAGAATATGGAGAAGATGAAGAGGGACCATATTACGAAGCAACAGCAGAAATTTTAAAGGGATAGACTTTGAATATAAATTTAACTAAAAAAACAAAAAGTGTCGCCGCGACACTTTTTGTTTTTTTAGTTATAATAAATCTATGCAATTCGCCGCGACACTTTTTGTTTTTTTAGTTATAATAAATCTATGCAATCTGTTCTTTTAAATTTGATTTCATTTTTAGATCTTTAAATTCTCTAATTACAAAATACGATGTAATTAGAGCCAAGACGAAATCGGTAATAGGAACAGCTAACCAAACTCCATTAACACCATAGTATTTAGGTAAGAAATAAAGAAGTGGTAGCATAAGTACGAATTGACGAATGATGTTTATAGCTGTAGTTATTTTTGCTTTTCCAACTGTCTGGAAATAACTGCTTCCAATCATATGAAATCCCATAAAAAAGGTCATACTGAAAAATATTTGAGTTGCGTTTATTGTTAATTTAAATAATATTTTATCATTGTTAATAAATGGTGAAATTAATATATGGGGTGCAAATGTTGCCACAAAAAATCCTGTGGCTGAAATACTCATGGCCACTAGAAGAGACAGCTTATATGTTTCTCTCACTCTTTTAAAGTTTTTAGCACCATGATTATATCCTAAAATAGGCTGACTTCCTTGATATATTCCTATAATAGGCATATACATGAGAACACTAAGACTGTTGATTATTCCGTAAGCGGCAATTGCGATATCGCCTCCATAAATATTTAAATTTTTATTGATAAAGATAACAACAATAGAGTTGGACATCTGCATGATAAATGGTGCTATTCCGATACTTGCTATTCCTATAAGAATCTCCTTTTTTAATTTCAAATTTTTAAATTTTAATTTTATATTGCTATTTCCAGTTAAAAAATATTTAATTTGAAGTATCGCTACAAGAATATTCGAGATAACTGTAGCAATGGCCGCTCCTTTTATCCCCATGTTCAATATGAATATAAAAAGTGGATCCAATAAGATGTTTACCCCGCATCCTATGATACTCATTTTCATGGCTGCTTTTGGGCTACCTTCTCCTCTCATAATATTATTCATCCCTATAAATAATAATTGAAAAGTAGTAGCAAAAAATATAATAGACATATAGTCTTTAGCATAACTGATATTATTTGCTGTAGCACCAAACAATAAAAGGATATCATCGAGGAACATAATACCTAAAATTGAAAATAAAATACCTGTTCCGATAAATAAAGTTACTGCATTTCCAAGTATTTGTTCTGCTTTGTCTTGATCTTTTTTACCTAAATTTATAGAAATGAGAGCTCCCCCTCCTACACCTATAAATAATCCTGTGGCTAAAATAAAGGTAAAAAGCGGTAAAGCAATACTTATTCCGGCGATAGCCAATCTCCCAACACCAAAACTTATGAATATCCTGTCTACGATATTGTATAGGATATAAACTAATGTTCCTGTGATAGCAGGTATAGAATATTCCCATAAAAGTTTGGATATTCTTTCTGATTCTAATTTTGTATTTTTCATAAACTCTCCTAAATTCTATTTTATTTGATAGCCATTGAATTCTGATCTATTTTTTTCATGATCTTGTATAAGATCTCAATCTCTGATTCAGCCAGATCTTTTAGAATTATTTTTTCCCAACGGGTGATTATATTTTTTAGATCCGGGATTATCTTTTTACCACTTTTTGCCAAAAACAATTTTTGTTTTTGTTTATGGTGAAGATCATCCTCTTGATATAAATATTTGCATTCGATTAATTTTTTAACACCTTTAGATGTTAAGCTTTTATTTAATTTCGTTAATCTAGAAACTTCGTTTTGACATATTCCCGGATTATTACTAAGACAGAATAAAATGGGGTAATCACTGTTGCCAATCTTATATTTTTTCAACTCTTCCCTCATATAATGTTGATATTGCCTATAGGTTATACTGATATATTTTGAAAACATTAATCGCCCTCCAAACTGTTTACATATAAACAGTATAAACTAAGATTTATTATTTGTCAATAGTAGAGGGGAATCAGGTGTTGCATTTAATTATACAATTTAGAATTCTTTCATTCCAAAATAGAAAAATATGATTAAATAATAATTTTGATTTACCTACAATTATTATACGCTATCAAAAAAAACACCTGTCACAGGTGTTTTTTTAAAACTCTAAAGTAATTATTTGATTATTTTTTAGACTTTTCTTTACATCTATTAGCCTTTGGTTGCTGCTACCTCTAAAATATAGATCTGGATGATAGTCGGCTTTTTGAAATTTCCCATCCACAAGTACATCTATATAATCTAGACATTTTTTCATAGTAGAATCTTCTAATAGAATCTCATAGGTATACCCAGTATAAGACCATATATTTTTATGTGTTCTAGCTTTTATCTCTTTTAAAAACTCTAAAAGTTCCACCGGATTAAAAAATGGATCTCCTCCAGATAAAGTAATCCCATCTAACATATAGTTAGAGTTTATATCTCCTACTATTTCATCCATATATTCTTTGTCTAAGATCCTTCCTATGTCGCCCTTCCATGTCTCTTGGTTGTGACAGCCCTCACAGTGGTGATTGCACCCTGAGAAGTATATGGAGTATCTGAATCCGAATCCATCGGAAATTGTTTCTTTAAATATTTTTATTACTTTCATTATTGTTCTCCTTTCTGTTACTCTTTTTTACTCTTTCCCTGTTGGCGTTTTCTCTTCGAAAAAGAAAACTATAGCATATATTTACTGTATTTTATAAAAATTAAATACAAACTTTCACAAACGATCTTCCAAATTCTGTTAATTGTAAACATCCATTTCTAAATTCTATTTTTTCCCATTTGTAGATAGTTTTTTTAATTCTTGAGTTATTAATTTGTGATTTTCTAACGGTTTATAACGTTTTTCTTTATCGGTTAAAAAACTTCCATTTGGAATTTCTATTAATTTTAACCTTTCTAAATTTTCTAAATATAAAGGTATTTTCAATTTATTTTCAATCAGTTAGAATCATAAAACTTACAAAATTTTGATATATGAATAGTTCCACCTTTACCATTTTCCACTAATACTCTTATACCTAACAATCCATGTGTTTCACCATTAGAATTAGATATTTCTTTTATTAATTTGGCTTCATCAGGGAGCAATTGTTTAATTATTTCTACAAAAGATGGATGCACATCATTATTTTTTTATTTTTTCATAACCCCATATCAATAACGATAAAGGAATTAAAGCTACATTGATAGTTTTTGATAATGTATAAACAGTTTTACATAATTCTTTTTTGATTTTTGGTTCAACATAATCATTTACTGCATCTATTGTGTCTTTAAAATTATTTCCCATATATTATTCTTATATGTTTTATCCCTTCTATCCTACTTCGGTTTCTTTAGCGAAGAGAAACCATAAGAAGGAAGAGTCAAAGCAACTTTTTCCCTATTGGCATTTATTTACTATTTTTTAAAATATTTCTTTCTTTATCTTCTCAACTACACTCTCAATATTATCTCTAACCTCAGCATTGCTGAATCTGAGAGTTTTTATTCCTAGTTCTTTCATATATTTTTCCTTGACATGATCATACTCTAATCCCTTTTGGTTATAATGCTGTTCACCATCAATCTCAATAACTAGCCTTAATTTAGGGCAGTAAAAATCAACAATATATTTTCCAATCCCATACTGCCTACGAAATCTAACTCCTAACTGATCTTTCCTAATATTTTTCCATAGCAGTTCTTCTTCTAAAGTCATATTCTTTTTCAAAATATTTTTTTTATCTTTAGTAGAGTTTTTATTGAATAATTCCATAATATCCACCTCAAAATATTTTTTTATCTTTCACCTCTAGCTTTGGTTTCCTTATCACATTTAAAATTTATTCTAGTTAGAATAATTTTAATACTTGTGAATCAGGAAACCTAGGAGGAAGAGTTAGTTTAAACTAAAAAGGGAATTATCAAAATTCCCCCTCTACAATAATATTTCATAACTTCAATCTCTGCTTTGGTTTCTCCCTACGAGGCTTACATTTAAAATTAAGTAGTAAATATACTTAATTTTATACTCGTGAAATCGACCATAAGAAGGAAGATGGTCTAGCTATGTTTCACTCTATCTCTTTCTTCAGCCTGCTTATATGAATTCCACCCATCTAAATCTCCAGTTAGGTACCCTGTGATCCTTCTAGTTCTAGAAATTTCCTTACTTCCACACACAGGACAAGTACATTCTATGATTCCTTTGTGTCCACAAGATTTACATCTGTCTACAGGATGATTGATTGATCCGTATCCGATTCCCTCTTTCTGCATAGCATAAACTATCTTCATAAGAGCTAAAACATTCTTC
The DNA here is from genome assembly GCA_002084825.1 of Fusobacteriia bacterium 4572_74. Taxonomy (GTDB): domain Bacteria; phylum Fusobacteriota; class Fusobacteriia; order Fusobacteriales; family Fusobacteriaceae; genus Psychrilyobacter. The sequence goes on along the minus strand of NBMF01000027.1, from coordinate 5,808 downwards.
TTAGCTTCTCCATCTAATTCAATATATGTAATATGTCCACCAAGAGTAAGCTCATGAAATGGTGCTTCTCTTTTTATCTTTTCTACAGAAGAAATATTTTCTTTAACATCTACATGGAATGAGTTGATATAGTAATCTCTATCATTTACACCTTTAAGGGTACCAAATTTCTCACGATCTATCTTTGTAAATCTTCCAGATAGCCCCTCTGCAGGAGTAGCTAATGCTGAGAAATTTAAATTATGTTCCTTACTCTTTTCTGCAGCAATTTTCTTTATGTCAGATACAGCCTTATACAAAGTATCAAAAGCCTTGTCGTTCTTTCCATGACCTTCACCATAGAGAGCCATCATTGCATTGTGACCACCGATAAATCCTATACCTAATGTACCTGATGCAAATGTATCTCTAACTTCATCATGGGGTTCTAAGTTCTGCCCTCCATCCCAAATACCATTTTCCATCATAAATGGAAATTGTCTAGCTATTGCTGATCCTTGGAATTCAAACCTATCTTTTAATTGAGAGGCTACAAAATAAGCCATATCCTTTACATTTTTATGGAATAACTCCACAGCTAATGTTTCAACTTCTGATGAATTCTCTCCTAATTTTTCTATAGCTTCCTTTCTAGCTTTGATAGCTAATCTAGGCATATTGATAGATGTAAATGATATATTCCCACGACCAATAGAAGTCTTGTCTCCTCTGACATTTTCAAATACCCTAGTTCTACATCCCATTGTAGCTATTTCATATAAATATCTATTAGGATCATTTATATCCCACTTTTCATGAGAATTGAATGGTGTGTCTAAAAAAGAAAAGTTAGGAAATAATCTCTTTGAAGTAACTTCACATGCTCTGATAAAAAGATCAAAGTTAGGAGTTTCAAATTCTAACTCTCCCTTAGATGCTTTTGCCCAGTTATTTGTAGCTGATTCAAAGTCTTTTTCAGAAAAAGATATTCCTGTTTTTACTTTAAATATTTGAATAGGAAATACAGGTGTCTCAGAGTCTCCTAATCCTTCCTCGGTAGCTTTAAACAGCTCTTCTATAACCATTCTACCCTCAGGAGAAAAATCAGTACCATAGTTGATCGAACTAAAGACTACTTGATTTCCACCTCTTGAATGCATTGTGTTTAAATTATGGATAAATCCTTCCATAGCTTGATGTGTTTCGTTTTTCGTATCTGCATAGGCAATTTTAATTAATTTATCAATGATTTTCTTATCCATTCCTAATTTTTCAGTTAATATATTTTTAATCTCTTCACTGACAGATATAGTAGTGATAGAGTTATTTATAATCTCTTTTAATTCATTGTTTTTATTCTCAATATAATCTGCATCTAAAAATGTCAATGATCTATATCTAAGATGTCTTCTAAATGATTTTAATACTCCTGGAGCCATGAAAAAGTCAAATGCCGGTATAGCTTGTCCTCCATGCTGCTCATTTTGGTTTGTTTGAAATATTATAGTTGCCAGTGTAGCATATGTTGAGATAGATTTAGGTTCACGGATTTTTCCATGTTTTGACTTAAATCCATTTGTAAATAATTTTTTCAAATCATATTGAACACATGTAGAAGTTTTTGTAGGATAGTAATCTAAATCATGGATATGAATATCTCCTGCCAGATGGGCATTTGAATATTCAGGATTTAATAGATACTTATGAGTATAATCCTTTGTTGTTTCACTTGCAAAAGTCATCATTTGACCAGCAGGAGTATCCCCAGCCATATTTGCATTTTCATTATTTATATTATTTTTTTCCACAGTAACTATACCATCAAAAGATTTTTTTATAGTTGTTCTCTTGTGTCTCTCTATATTTCTCATATCTCTATACAAGATATAGTTTTTAGCCATATCTGGATATGTTTTCATCAATTCTTTTTCTACAATATCTTGTATCTCTTCTACCTCTAGATCTTTATCTAAATCTACAATTTTATTTACGACTTCTAATGCAAATTTTGTACTGACATCTTCTTTAGAGGCAATAGCCGCCTTGTCTATAGCACATACTATTTTATTTGCATCAAAGTTAACTTTTTGGCCATCTCTTTTAACTACTTTCATTTAACATCACTCCACTATATTTAGTTGATTTCGATAAAAATACTACCATATATAGTGAAAACTGTCTAATTCATTTTATAAAATAGAGAGTATATATAATTTATATATTTAAGTTTAAGATTGGTAAATAAGGGATAGGAAAAGATAAAAAAAGATAAAAAAATTCTTACTTGACATTGTATTTTTTTATTTTATGACAATTTTAAAAAAAAGTTATGTTATTTCCACATTTTTCTAAAATAAATAATTTAGTTTCTTTACTTTGAACCAGTTTAGAAAATCGAATAATTTTTTTATTTTTAAGCATTTTTTTTCTAGTAGCTACTACATTCACATATTTTTTATTAAAATTCTCCAAAAATAATGAATCTGTTTCTGGAGTATATCCTATACTAAAAGCTGCCCCTCCACTCAATATCACATAGTCAGCAACCTCTAAAACTCTAGGTAATATAAAATTATCTACACCTATAATTTTTATTTTAAATGGATTTGAAAGGATTTCATCTATTGTAATTTTTATCTCATGATCTAATTTGATAAACCCCATTTTCTCTAAAAAAATCAATGCTCTTTTTTTATTGGATGGATCATTAGGAACAGCTATGATATCTCCTGCCACCATACTTTTGATAGAACTACGTTTATTAGAGTAGATTCCCATAGGCTCTACATAAGTTTTTCCTATAGATTTAATAGAAGTATTATTTAATTTGTTATATGAATTCAAATAATTTAAGGTTTGAAAGATATTAATATCAATTTTTTTATCTAAAAGGTCTCTATTTAAATTCTTATCATTTTCATACTTAATTAATTCTATATCGAGAGTTTCATCCTGTTTCATTATAAAATTTACCAATTCCATGTTAAAATTCGAACTTATTCCTATTTTTAGAGGAGCTGAAAATAAAGAGAAACTAATCAGAAAAAATATACTAATCTTTTGTATGAAAATTGACTTCTTTAAATTTATCACTTATACCACTCCTAAAAAAACAATCAAACTTAATCAAATAATATCTCAACAATTTTTCATTGCTACTGTATTTTTTACATATATCAACAATACTAGTAATACTTGATTTCATTAAAATCATAATAAAATCTTCATCAATATTTTCATATTTAACATTATTTTTTCTTTTATATTTCAAATATTTTTCTCCCCTGATCTCTACTAATTCATCTAAAAAATTATCATATTTTGTTCCTGAAGAAGAATCAAAAAGAATGGAAAATTCCATAGGTTTAGATGTAGCTAAAGTTATATAATTATTTAAAAATATTTTCGGTTCTTTATCACACTTAGAAGACAGTTTCTCTAACTTCTCATGAATATGGTTATATTTAAGACTTGAGTATAGTTCGAATACTATTTCATCAAAAAGTATTTCTTTATTTTCATAATATCGATATATATTTCCAATAGGGACTTTGGATTTTCGGGATATTGCCTTCATCGTTGCTCCACTATATCCATTTTCTTTAAAAACTTCCATAGCTCCTAGATAGATCTTATTTTGAACTTCTTTCTTCTTTATTTGCATCTTTTATGCCCTCCTTTAAAGAATACTTATTAATATTATAAAGAACTCCTATAGAAAACAAGGTAGTCCATAGAGAGGTTCCACCATAACTCATAAGAGGTAGAGGTATCCCTGTAACTGGCATAAGCCCTGTAACGACATATACATTCATTATTATCTGACTGAATAAATAACCTGTAATCCCAATAGCTAAATACTTACCGAAGTAATCTCTAGCTGATTTTGCAATCATTATCCCAATTCGTAAGATAATTATATAGATTAAAAACATAGCGGTAACTCCTATAAGTCCCCATTCTTCCCCCACTGAAGCCAGAATAAAATCTGTATGCATCTCTGGAAGATAGCTATATTTTTGAGTTCCATTCCCCAATCCTTTACCAATAAATCCTCCGTTACCAATAGCAATGAGAGATTGTTTTATTTGATATCCGTCTCCATTATCATATTCGTCATAGATTACACCATCTACATAGGCTATTATTCTCCTATTTCTATAAAATTCTTTATCGCCTATTATATATACATAACTCCCATAGGTTACTCCTACAACAACAATTATAGCAATAAATCTAAATATATATTTCAAATCTATATCTGAAAAAAACAACATGATCAATGAGATAGCTATATAATGTAGAGCTGTTCCTAGGTCTCTCTGAAGAAAAACCGACAAAACAAAAAAGAATATAACAGGAAATATAGTCCACACTACATTCATATTTTTATATTTTTTTACTTTACAGGCATGGAGCCCCTTGGCTATCAAGATGATATATGCAATTTTTAGCAGTTCAGAGGGTTGTAACCTGACAACTTTAAAATTTATCCAACGTCTGCTTCCTTTAATAATTGGTACCAAAGAATTCATTTCAAAAGCCGTACCTATAGCAACAATCCCAAATAAAATAAATATAAGTATGATTATTAGTTTAATCATCTGCTTTTTTTCATACCATCTGTAGTTAAAACCTAAACCCGCAAATAAAGGGAACACCCCAAGCAAAAGAAATATAAATTGTCTTTTTACAAAGAAATATTCGGTTTTATATTTAGTCATAGAGATATAAAAACTTGCACTAGCTATATTTAAAAGACTGAATATTGCCAAACCCAGGGTAGCTATGATGAGTATCCATCCCCTAATCTTAATAAATGAATCTTTAGACCGGTCTCCTATTTTTTCTTCTATCTCTGAATTCTTTCCATACAAACTTTGATTTTTTATTTTCATAAATTCCCCCTAAAATATACCCCAATGACACATTTTATATTATACCTTATAAAAAAGTAGAAGAAAACAAAAAAAAAGTGTTATATTTAATTATAAACTAAAAAAGCTAAAAAATTTGGAGGAGTTTTATGAAATTAGATAATATTCGAAGAGCTAAAAAAGAGGATAAAGTTATAGATCTTATAATGAGTGCCGCAGGTGAGATTTTTTTTTCTATGGATCCATCCTTTGTAGGAGAAAATCAAAGGTCTCTACTATTAAAACAATATAATGTGGATGTGATCTCTTCAATTGAGGGAATTAAAAATTCTTATTATATCGACAGCATCGCTGTCGGAGATAGGTATCAAAGGCAAGGAATAGGAAAATCTCTCCTACAATTTGTCACAGGTAAATTTAATTCTTGCAGTTTGATTGTAGACGTAGAAAAAAATTCAGCAAGATTACTCTATGAAAAAATGGGATTTAAGATTTTAAATAGTATCGATCTATTTAGAAACCATTACTATCAAATGATAATAACTGATAAAATATAATAAGTATAAAGGTAAATAAAAAACCAGCTATTAACAGCTGGTTTGAATTTTATAATTGGTGGCGGGAGCAAGATTTGAACTTACGACCTTCGGGTTATGAGCCCGACGAGCTACCAGGCTGCTCTATCCCGCGACATGGATTTTTTTATAGTCTTTGGAGCGGGAAACCAGGTTCGAACTGGCGACATTCAGCTTGGAAGGCTGACGCTCTACCAACTGAGCTATTCCCGCACTTTTAAAGACAAAGATAGTATACATTATCTTTGAAACAATGTCAAATTTTTTTTAAGATTAGATAGTGTCAAGTAATTGTAGGTAAAATTTTAATAAAAATTTAAACCTTAATTTTATTATGTTATCTTAAGCCACTCATCATGCATTGTAACCCATTTACT
>NBMF01000076.1 GCA_002084825.1 Fusobacteriia bacterium 4572_74 | reverse complement strand
TGAGCTTTACTGTGATTTTCAATGAATTTAAAGATAGTTTTATTTTTTACCTTAAGTGTCTTGAGAATATGGCTGTAGCCTTTTTTAAAATATTATTTTCTTCTTCTTTTTCTTTTAATAATTTTTTTAATTTTATTATTTCTAATTCTTGAGGTGAAAGATCATCTCTCTTCTTTAAATCACCAAATAGTTGTTTTTCCCAACCAACTACTGTACTAGGAGCTATCCCATATTCATGTTTTATCTCTGATCTAGTTTTTATTTTGTTATGAACTAATTCAGCAATCTCCCTTTTAAATCTTTTAAATTCATTATCATATTTTGCCATTGTGCATACATCTTCCTTTTAAATATATTATATATTTACGAATGGAAAGTGTCTACTAAAAGAGTGTAACACCAACGAAACTTTAATTCCATATTAATCATTTTTAAATACTCTCTCTAATGACCTTTAATAGACTACATTCAGATAAGAAGCTGCATTCAAGTAAAGTCTAAAGTGTAGTTTAAGAATGTTTAATAAGATATTTTTTTTATTATCTCGAATGGCACTATTTAGAATTTAAAAGGGGAGGTCACTTATGTTAGATTTGAGTAAATCAATTGGTTTTAATAAAGTAAATATTAAAACTGATATTATGAATTGTTCTAAAGAATATGGTATTGAATATGAAGGTGTAAAAATTATTTCTTCAAATGAAAGATTTATTATCCTAGAAACTCAAGAAAATAAAAACATTATTCTTTCGACAAATTCGATTCAATATATTGAAGAATTCATTCAATATTTTTAAAAAGTAAAAAAAAGACTTAGATGTCTTTTTTTTATTTCTACATATGTAAAGAAAAAAATAAATTAAATTAATATTGTATCTTTAAATCAAAATAAGATAGAATAAAGCTAGATTATAAATTAAATAAAAAGGTGGGAAGAATTATGATTTATTTTGATAACGCTGCAACTACATTACCCAAGCCAAAAGCTGTTGGTGAAGCCATGGTCGAGGCACTGAATAGTTTTGGGAATCCAAGCAGGGGAGGACACGAATATTCTCTTCGTTCATCTAGGGTTCTCTATGAAACAAGAGAATTATTAGCCAAACTTATAGGTGCAGAAGATCCATTAAATATAGCATTTACGGGAAATTCAACTATGTCTTTAAATATGGCAATATTAGGATTAGGTCTCAAAGAGGGAGATGAGATAATCACTACAACTTTAGAACATAACTCGGTATTACGTCCAATATATAAATTAAAGAAAAATGGTGTTAAAGTAAAATTTATTGGCTCAGATAGAGTTGGAAATATAGACTATGATGAATTAGAAACAAGCATCAGTAAAAATACCAAGGTTATTATAACTACTCATGCTTCTAATTTGACAGGAAACCTGGTAGATATAGATATAATAGGTAAGGTAGCTCATAAAAATAACCTTATCTTTATCGTAGATGCTTCACAGAGTCTGGGAGTATTCCCCGTGGATGTGGTCAAAAATAATATTGACATCCTATGTTTTACTGGGCACAAGGGACTCATGGGACCTACAGGAGTAGGAGGGATATATGTATCTCCTAAAGTAGACTTGAATTCATACATTGTAGGAGGCAGTGGATCTCACTCATTTTCAGAGAAACATCCCCAAACTATGCCTGATAAATTGGAAGCCGGTACTCCTAATATCCATGGGATAGCAGGGTTAAATGCCAGTTTGAAATATATCTTTAACACAGGGATGGATACAATCCGTGAAAAGGAACTGTCTCTAGCCAAGGCTTTTTACGAAGGAATAAAAGATTTACCAAAAATAAAAATTTATGGAGATTTTAATAGTTTTTCATTGTGCTCCATTGATGCACAATGATTTTAAAACCAATGAAAATGGGATGGTAAGATTTAGCTTTTCCCACTATAACACCATGGAAGAGATCTTAAAAACAATTGATATTTTAAAGAATCTTTCTGAGTCTATATAATATTTAATTCAAAATAGTTAAAAAAAAGAAATACGGTGTTATATCCAAATTATTTGATTCTTGACTATTATACTAAGTTAATGATAAAATTATTTTAGATAAATATTTAATGCATTTATTTAGAGAAAATAGGAGGCAGTCAGATGTATGAAAATATCGTTGAATTAATAGGAAATACTCCAATGGTTAGATTAAAAAAAGAAAAAGGTCTAGCTGATATATATGTAAAATTAGAAAAATTTAATCCTAGTGGATCCGTAAAGGATCGAGCAGCATATCAAATGATAATAGATGCCGAAACAGATGGTAAATTAAAACAGGGGAATATTATTTTAGAACCTACCAGTGGAAATACAGGAGTAGCTTTAGCTATGATAGGAAAAGCTATGGGTTATGAAGTAACTCTAGTTATGCCTTCTAATATGAGTCAGGAGAGAAAAGATATAATAAGCTCTTATGGAGCAAATTTAGTATTGACCGATCCCACAAAGGGTATGACGGGAGCTATTGATAAATCCTATGAGATGGCAAAAGTTGACAACAGATACTATATTCCAAATCAATTTGAAAATGAATCTAATATAAAAGCACACTATGTTTCTACCGGGATAGAGATATACGATGAACTTCCAGGAATAGATGCTTTTGTAGCCGGAGTAGGAACTGGTGGAACGCTTGGTGGAACAGGAAAATATTTGAAAGAACGTAACAAAAATATAAAGATTGTTGCAGTGGAGCCGTCTAATTCATCAGTTTTATCTGGGGGTAGTGATGGACCTCATAAAATTCAAGGAATTGGAGCAGGATTTATACCTCAAATATTAGACACATCTATTATCGATGAAGTCATTACTATAGATGACAAAATAGCTTATGAAATGACTAGAAATGTGCTGGACAGTGACGGTCTATACCTAGGAATCTCCAGTGGCTCAAATATCGCCGCCGCTAAAATATTAGCTAAAAAATTAGGAAATGGAAAAATTGTGGTAACAGTAGCTCCAGATGGCGGTGAAAAATACATCTCAACAGGAGTATTTAAAAAAAATATATAGAAAATTAAGTCTTAGTTTATTTCTCTTGACATCTCAACAGAAATACAATAGTATATAAGCAAATAATTATATAGCTTATGGAGGAATAATGTTTAAAAATTTAAAGTATGATATAAAAAATATAAGAAATATCGATCCCGCTGCAAAATCAAATATAGAGGTTCTCCTACTCTATCCATCTATCCACGCCATCTTTATTTATAGGATGGCAAATAGCTTGTTTAAAAGAAAATTTTTCTTTTTAGCCAGATTATTATCTCAAACGGCTAGATCCCTTACAGGGATAGAGATCCATCCAGGAGCAACTATAGGTAAAGGACTCTTTATAGATCATGGAATGGGTGTAGTTATAGGAGAAACCGCTATAGTTGGGAATAATGTTACCATCTATCATCAAGTCACCCTAGGTGGAACAGGTAAAGATTCTGGGAAAAGACATCCAACTATTGAGGATAATGTTATAATTGGTGCCGGAGCAAAGGTTTTGGGAAATATTACTATTGCCAAGGGAACTAAGATTGGAGGGAATACTGTAGTTTTAAAAGATAGTTATGCAAATTCTACTATTGTAGGAGTAGCAGGGACTATGAAATGTAACGGTAGGCCTTGTACCTTATCTCAGTGTGGAATAAAATCAGAAAATGAAGATAATTAAATAATTTTATATATTACAATTATTTCATATCAACTTTTAACCTCTACTATGTTATAATAAGGGGAAGGAAGGTGAATTTTTTGAAAACCAATATATACAATGATATGAATAAAAACGAAATAAGTTATGAAGAATTATTAGAAAAAAGCAACTATATCTTAATAGATGTAAGGACTCCCAAGGAATACCAAGAATCAACTATCCCAGGAGCCATTAATATACCTGTATTACTCGATGATGAAAGAGTAATGGTAGGAACAGCATATAAAAAAGAATCTCAAGAAAAGGCTAAACAACTAGGTATAGAAGCTATTTCTAAAAGGTTAGGGGATATTACAAAACAGATAAGTAAACTGTCAAAAGAATATAAAAATATAATATTTTTCTGTGCTAGAGGTGGAATGAGAAGTGGATCTATGACTTCATTTTTTAAATCTATGGGATATAAAACTGCTAGATTGAGTGGAGGATATAAATCCTATAGAGCTTTTACTAGAGAAGATTTTGAAAATATAGTCCAGAGTGTAACATTGATAACTCTCCACGGGAAAACAGGTACAGGAAAGACAAAAATTTTGAATGGATTATATAAAAAAGGAATTGAAACTATAGACTTAGAGGGATTGGCAAAAAATAGAGGCTCTCATTTTGGACATATAGGAATACCTCAAGATAGAAGTCAAAAAACTTTTGAATCTCTTTTATATGATGCTGTTAAACATAGAAAAAATGATGTAATAATAATCGAAGGGGAAAGCAGAAAAATAGGTCCTATACACATCCCAAATCCATTTTGGGATACAATGAAAAAAGGAATAAAAATTTTGGTAGAAGCTCCCATAGAGATGAGATTAGATATTATTATGGACGATTATACTGGTATTGATGAGTTGAAAAAAAATTTATTAGAAGTTGCAGAGAAATTAAAAAGATATATGGATGAGAATTCCCATAGTAAGTTTATTGATTTAGTTGAAAAAAATAAAATCAGAGAAGCGGCACGTCTAATGATGGTAGAATATTATGATCCTATGTATAATAAAAGTTTAGATAAACATAACTATCATAAAGAAGTTATGATTGAAAGTATTGAAGACGGAATCGTAAAAATAGAAGAAATATTCAAAAAACATATATAAAAAAAAAGGAATAGAGTTTGAAGAAGAAGAAGGAAGCGATAGTAAGTTGTATGACCTCTCCACAGAAATGTGAGTTTAGTAAAAAAAAAATAGCAGGAAAATAATAAAAAACATATTATTAAAAATATTAAAGACATTAAAGACATTAACTCAGATTTAAAGAAAAGTTTTGTAGATATTCATAAAAGCCAATTAAATACTGTTACTGAAAATGACCCCTATTATAAAAATTATCTAAAGTTTTGTAGTGAACATAATGATTTTAAAGGAATTTTAGATAGTTACAGAAGTAATTTTAGCACTAATGATGTTGATGAAATTGAAACTATCTTTAACTTTTTAAATGTTCATACCAATAAATGGGACTGTTGCAAGTTTTGTGTAAACTCTAAAAATTAATGTAAAACTTTTATAAAATGAGGAGTAATAATTCTTTAATTATTGCTTCTCGTTTTTAATA
>NBMF01000026.1 GCA_002084825.1 Fusobacteriia bacterium 4572_74 | reverse complement strand
TCTTTGGCTAAAAGAGCTAAAACTCCTAGATCAGCTCAATTGATCGCTTGGGTTATGGGATTATTTATCTTCTTTGATGACTATGCTAATGCACTTATTGTAGGACCTATTATGAGACCTATAACAGATAAGATGAAAATATCGAGAGAAAAATTGGCATTCATAATAGATTCAACAGCAGCTCCAATTGCAGGAATAGCTCTTATATCTACTTGGGTAGGGTATGAAATATCAGTAATAAAAGATGGATATTCGTTGATAGGAATAGAAAATATAAATGCATACAGCATCTTTGTACAAACGATTCCATATAGATTTTATAATATCTTAATGTTGATATTTGTAGCTTCTACAGCATATTTTTTGAGAGAATTTGGTCCTATGGCTAAGGCTGAAAATAGAGCTAGAACAACCGGTCGGGTAACTAGTGGTTCAGCAGCTAAAGTAAGTCCAGAAGAAGCTGCAATGATAGCTCCTAAAGAGGGAGTAGTACTGAATATATGGAATGCTATCATACCAATTATGATATTGATCATAGGTTCATTTGTAGGTTTTTATTTAAATGGAAAGGGTTATTTAGAGGGATCAGTACTTGAAACTATAAATAATTCTCCACTATCATTCTATGCCATCAGGGAAACTTTTGGAAGTGCAGATGCATCACTAGTAATATTCCAAGCAGCATTATTTGCTTCTATTGTAGCTATAGTTATGGGAATAACTAAAAAGATATTCAAGTTTTCAGAGGCTATTGATACCTGGGTACACGGGATGAAATCACTGGTGATCACAGGAGTTATCTTATTATTAGCTTGGTCACTGACTTCTCTAATAAAAGAATTGGGAACATCGGTATATTTAGTAAATGCACTGGCTGGAAGTATACCAAAGGGACTTTTACCATCGATAATATTTATCTTAGGATCAACGATTGCCTTTTCTACAGGCACATCATATGGAACTATGGGAATATTGATGCCATTAGCAATACCGTTAGCTAATGCTATTGGTGGAGGGGCTGGATTATCAGGAGAAACACTATCATCATATATAGTAATGAATATAGGAGCAGTTCTGACAGGAGCTATCTTTGGGGATCATTGTTCACCAATATCTGATACAACGATTCTTTCATCTATGGGAGCTGAATGTGATCATATAGAACATGTAAAAACTCAAATTATATATGCGCTTGCGGTAGGAACTATCACAGTATTATTTGGATATCTGCCAGTTGGAATGGGAATATCGATCAAAGTCGACTAGGTTTTTTTTAATTTTGAATTATAATTATGGTATAATACAGTGATAAAAAACTAGTATAATATAGAGTGGGGGAAAAAATGAGGATATTAATAATAAGACTGAGTTCTATAGGGGATGTTATCTTAACTACCCCAATCCTAAAAAAATTAAAGGAAAAAAATAAAAATATAAAGATTGATTTTATAGTTTTGGATAGATTTAAAGATGCCATAGAGGGAAATCCTAATATAGATAACTTGATCATCTTTAAAAAAGATACAGATGACGGGATAAAAAATATAAGACGATTTTCAAAAATATTAAAAGAAAATAATTATGATTATGTGTTTGACCTGCATTCTAAGATAAGATCCAGATTGATCACGTTTTTTTTGGGAGTGAAAACTTTTAGGTATATAAAAAGATCGCTGTATAAAACTATCCTGGTAAAATCTGGATTGATTAAGTATAGGGCAGATAATACCATAGTAAAAAATTATTTTGATGCATTCAAGATTTTAGGAATAAAATACAATGGAGAAGATTTGGAGTTTAACTTTACCGAAGAGGATGAAAAAAAGGCAGAAAACTATAAAAATTATGTAGTATTTGCACCAGGAGCTTCTAAAAATACTAAAAAATGGACTGTAGAAGGGTTTGGGAAGTTAGCTGAACTGATAAAGGAAAGGTATAAGACAGAGATAATCCTGATAGGAAGTCCTAAAGAGAAGGAAGAATGTGAAAAGATCAATAAAATAAGTGGAAATATATGTTTAAATTTAGCTGGTGAACTAAGCCTAAAAGAGAGTGGAGCATTGTTGTTCAAAGCAAAATTTTTGGTAACCAATGACTCAGGACCATTTCATATTGGACGTGGAGTGAAGACTAAGTCCTATGTAATATTTGGCCCTACAGATCCAAATATGTTTGAATATGATGAATTAGGAGTTTTGATCTATGGAAATGAACCCTGTTCCCCATGTTCGTTACATGGAGATAAAAAATGTCCTAAAGATCACTTTAATTGTATGAAAAATATAAATGCTAAAGATATTATGGAAATAATAGAAAAAGATAAAAAATGAAAATCGAGGAATTTCTATTGAAATTAGAAATTCCTGTATAAAAAATATTGTGAAAGTATTAATTTTTTATACAAATTTTTAGGTTTAACAAAAATTGTACAAGTTGAGTATATAATATAGATATTACTATAGAGGAGATAACAATATGAATTTTAAAAAATCGAAATTTTTTAATTACTTCTTATTAGGAGTATTTATTTTTATACTATACTTTTATCATACTTATTTTGATTTAAACAGCATCATGGATATTATTAAGGAAAGCGGACGTTTAGCTCCTATAATATTTATACTTATTTATACTTTTACTCTTCTTTTAATGCTTCCAATCCTTCCGTTTACAATAATTAGTGCTCTTATTTTTGGAGGCTTTATGGGTGCATTTTACAATACAATAGCTTGTACCTTGGGACTAATTATTTCTTTTGGTATAACCAAATCTAAAGCTGATACTTCAATATTAAAAAAAGTAAAAAAAGTTAAGTTTTTTAATACTATAAAAAATGGTATAAACAAAAATTTTATCAAAACAATTTTGATTACAAGGTGTGTTCCTGTTTTTTCATATGGAATACAAAATTATATATATGGACTCATTGAAGTGAAATTTATACCATATCTTATAATTTCTACTATTTCCACATATATTATGAATCTTTTGTATACTACTGGTTTTAGCAAAATCTTTGAGAATAAAAAAATAGAGCACTCATTACTATTTTTAATTTTGTTTTTGAGTTTAATAAAAGGAATCAACTACTTGTATACTAAAAAAATCAAATAATTTTAAAAAGGAGAAAAGCCTATGAAAATTTTAAAAGCTATTAAATATCTATTACTCTTCTATGTTCCATTTTTATTGAGTGTCCTTACTCTATTTAGCGGCTCCCTTTTATTGATAAATGGAGTCTACCCTGAAAATCAGATTATTTTGAACTTTTTATTTGAAATATTTCCAGAGAAAGTAATTTTTCTTTCAAAATATTTTACAAATATAACCGCTATTTTACTTATTGTTATGTCATATGGTCTTTTTAAAAAGATGGAAAGAGCTTGGGTCTTGAGTAATTTTATCCTAGTAATATCTATCTTCCTCCTTCTTCTAAAGGGGATCAACTACTTAGAGTGTCTTGTTCTAATAGTTGTATTGGTTATATCTCTTCTTTCAAAAGATTATTTTTATAGAAAGGGATCTCTTCTTAAAATGAATGTTTCTAAAATATGGTTATTCTACTTTTTTGCACTTATAATAATTTTAACAATCATTGGTTTTAGTATCCATATAGATGTTCCGTACGATAACTCTCTTTGGTGGAATTTTAGTCACAATCATAACGTTTTTATATTTTTACATAGTATTCTTATGGGCGGTTTAGTTATTCTATATTATTTAGGGATATTATTTTTTAAACCATTTGAAGTTGATAGTGTTGAAACAAATATAGATAAAGAGGAGATTAAAGAAATTCTCTCTCATTTCAACTCAAGTCGTGGATATTTTTCACTTTTAAGTGATAAAAAGTTTTTACTCACTGATAATAGAGATGGTTTCATTATGTACGGAACTACTAAAAACAACTATATTTCTCTAGGAGATCCAATCTGCCACCAAGAGGATATACCTATTTTATTAGATAAATTTAATAACTTAGGTCGAATGAACGATAAAAACATTGCATTCTACGAGATTGATGAATCTTATTTAAAATACTATCTTAACCTAGGTTTAAAAGTTATTAAGATAGGTGAGGAAGCTGTAGTTGACATCTCATCCTTCTCTCTTGAGGGTTCCAAAAACAAAAAACTCAGATATACTAATAATAAATTATCTAAAGAGGGATTAAAATTTGAAATTATTTATGACTTAGAATCTGTTTTAAATCAGCTAAAAGATATTTCAGATGAATGGTTAAACACTAAAAAAACTAGGGAAAAGGGATTTTCCCTTGGACTTTTTGATAAAGATTATTTAAAAAATTTTCCGATTGCTATACTGTATTATAACGATGAAATCATTGCTTTTTCCAATGTTTTACTTACAAAAGATAAAAAAGAAATATCTATAGATCTTATGAGATATTCAAATAAAGCTCCTTCAAATACAATGGAGTTCTTATTTATTCAAATAATTTTATGGGCTCAGGAAGAAGGGTATAAAAGATTTTCTCTTGGAATGGCTCCATTATCAGGAATAGAAACGAGTATGTATGCTAATTTTTGGAATAGATATGCTGGATATATATATGAAAATTCAGATACTTACTACAACTTTGAAGGACTAAAAAAATTTAAAAATAAGTTTTTTCCAGAATGGAATTCTAAATATATCGCTTATAGCGGAAATTTCAGTCTCCTTCAACTTCTCCTTGATATTACTTCTCTTGTTTCTGGAGGTGTACTTAAGGTTTTAAAAAAATAATTTTATAATAGATTGATAAATTAATATAATATGGTTCATCATATTTCATATCACCAATTGTTTATTTGACTAATTTACACTGATCTCCTACACACTGGCTCAACTCTATATTCAGAGCTTTTACCGAGATATTGATTTCTATAGCAGAAAGAAAAAGTGATATCATAAGTAAGATCAAACTCCCAGCAAAGACAAATTCAGCAAATATCATCTGCTGTAAAAATATTAAAAACATGGAAAAAACACAGAAGAATAGAGAAATAATTCCTATTAATTGCATATTTTTTATAATTTTTACCCTTAATTTTAAATTTTCTATCTGCGGCATGAGGATATTAACTCTATTGACTTCTTGAGAAGCCTGGCTATGTAATGATCTGATAAGGTTAGCCAAGGCCAAAAATCTGCTGGTATAAGCTAAGAGTAGGAGTGAGATAGTAGAAAAAATTAGTGCCGGGGTTGTAAGTGTTAACTGCATCTTAGATCGCCTCCGTCTTTTGTGGAAATATTTAAAGCTATTGTAGAAATTTTAATTTCTAGGGCGGAAATAATGAGAGATATTAAAAAACTGATGATGGAAAATGTAAATAAAATCCATCCTATTTGAATATATTTAAAAAAAATAGTAAATACAGACATGGTGGCTAAGATCAGGGAAAATACAGAAAAAAATTGTATCCATTTAATATATTGTATCCGTAATCTAAAATTTAAAATTTCAACTTCAACTGAATCTGCAGCTTTTAAAGATCTTAACATTTTAACACAAACTTTTATTTTAGTTAATTGACCATTAAGTTCAACTTTAACAGGTTGTAAGTTTGGTTTCCATATTCTCTTGTTCATATTATGAGCATGAGAGATACTGTGTCCGAAAGTAATTCCTTTACCAGTGATTTCACATCTTTTCATTATTTTGCACCTCCTATTTATTAAAACATCGGCTTAAATTTTAGCATAAAGCAAGTGAAAAAGCAAGAGTTTTTCTATAATTAAAGATATAGTTTCCTGTAAAAAAAAAAACTCTTATGATATAATAGAATGTATAAATATAGATAAAAGTCGAATAATAAAGAGGTAGTAAAATGAATGAACACAGTTTAAACGTATTGGAGTTTGATAAAGTAAAAGGAAACATAAGTGAATATGCTATTTTGGATGAAACTAAGGGGAAAATATTAGAGATTATTCCAATGAAAGATATAAATAGTATAAAAAAAGAGTTAGAAAATGTACAAGATTTTATGGAGATGCTAAAGTATGATGGTGGTATCGAATTATCAGAGATAAAAAACATAGTGATATATTTAAAGAAAACTAGTTTAATAGGAACTTATTTAGATATAGAGGATCTCTATCATATCGCTAGAAATTTGAGAGTATTTAGAGTGATAAAAACTAAATTCCAAGAATTAGAGGGGAAATATAGAGGACTACATATGAGGTTTAAAGATATACCTACATATAAAGGAATAGAAGAATTGATTGAGGCAGTTATAGATAATCAAAAAGAAATTAAAGATACAGCGTCACTTGATCTAAAAGATATTAGATACAGTAAAAAATTAATTCAAAATAATATAAAAAGAAAATTTGATGATCTTATTTCAAATCCTAAATATGCCAAGGTTATCCAAGAGAAGATAGTGACAACAAGGGATGGTAGAAGTGTAATACCTGTAAAAACAGATTTTAAAAGTCAAATTAAAGGAATAGAGCACGATAGGTCATCTAGTGGACAGACGGTATTTATAGAGCCTATAAGTGTAGTTTCACTGAATAATAAGATGAGGGAATTACAAGTAAGGGAGAGAGAAGAGATAAGAAAGATTCTTTTGAGACTTACTGATAATCTAAGAACTAATCTAGAAGGGCTAACGGAAGTAGGAGAAGCTCTTTTAGTTTTAGACTATTTAAATGCTAAGTGTAGTTATGGATTGGATAATAAATGTATAATCCCAAAATTAAATCAAAGGGAATATATCTCCATAGTAGAAGGAAGACACCCACTGATTAACCCTAGAGAAGTTGTGCCTTTGACTTTTGAATTGGGAAAAGATTATAATAGTCTATTGATTACTGGGCCAAATACAGGTGGTAAAACAGTAGCTTTAAAAACAGCAGGACTTTTGACAGTTATGACATTATCTGGAATTCCAATTACAGCAAGTGATAAAACAGATATAGGATACTTTAGTAGTGTTTATGCTGATATAGGCGATGAACAGAGTATTGAACAAAACCTATCATCTTTTTCGGCACATCTAAAAAATATTCAAACTATTCTAGTAGGAGTAACCAAGACAAGTCTAGTATTATTAGATGAGTTAGGTTCAGGAACAGATCCAATAGAGGGATCGGCATTTGCTATGGCAGTGATAGATTATCTGAATGAAAAAAAGTGTAAATCTATGATATCTACCCATTATAGTGAGGTAAAAGCTCATGGGTACAATGAAGATGGGATAGAAACTGCATCTATGGAATTTAACTCTGAAACATTGTCTCCTACATACAGATTACTTATGGGAATTCCAGGAGAAAGTAATGCTCTTACTATTGCTAAAAGACTAGGGATATTGCCAAAAGTAATTGAAAGAGCCAAAAATTATATCAGTGATGAAGATAAAAAAGTCGAAGGAATGATAACTAACATAAAGGAACAATCAGATGAATTAGAAAAAGCCAATGAAGAGGTAAAAAAGCTAAAGTTAGAAGCTCAAAAACTAAAAGATCAATATGCTGAAAAAGTAAGAGCACTGGAAAAAGAAAAAAATGGAATATTGGAAAAGGCATACAAAGAATCTGAACAGATGATGACGAATATGCAGGCTAAGGCTAAAGCTTTAGTTGATAAGATTCAGAGGGAAGACAATAAAAAAGATGAGGTGAAGGATGTTCAAAAAAGTTTGAATATGCTGAGAAACTCCATGGTAGAAGAAAAAAAGAAAAAATTAATGATGAAACCAAAAGTTGTGAGAAAGATATCTTATGGAGTAGGAGACAAAGTCTTTGTAAAAAGCTTGAAACAACACGCAGTTATTCTTCGTCTATTTATGAATAAGGATCAGGCTCAAGTACAGGCAGGAATCCTAAAGATGGTAGTATCACTCGAAGATATAGGAATAATGAAAGATGAGAAGAAAAAAACATACACGAAGATGCACAGTCATAGTGGGAGTAGTGCTACCTACAAAATCGATCTGAGAGGTCAGATGGTAGATGAAGCAATCAATGAATTGGAAAACTATATGGATAGAGCTACATTGAATGGATATACCGATGTTCAAGTAGTTCACGGGAAAGGAACTGGACAGCTAAGAAAAGGAATTCAAGAATATCTTAAAACATGTAGATATGTAGCTAGTTTTAGAGATGCAAATATGAATGAAGGTGGATTGGGATGCACAGTAGTAACGCTGAAATAGATTATTATTATATAGTAGCAGCTGCAGGAGTTGGAAAGAGGATGGGACTTACCTACCCTAAGCAATTTTTAGAGATAGATGGTAAACCAATATTTATAAAGATTTTAGAAGTGATTGAAAAAAATCGAAGGGTAACAGGAATTATAGTTGTTACCAACAAGGAATACATATCGGAAGTGAAAAATATGTGTAAAACCTTTAAAATAACCAAGGTAATGGATGTGGTTAGTGGTGGAAAGGAACGACAGGATTCAATTTATAATGCATTACAGAAAATTCCAAAAAATAGTATAATTGGAATTCAGGATGGAGTAAGACCCTTTATAAAGGATAGATATATAGAGGATTCTTATATGAAACTGATGGAGGAAATGAATTTGGATGGTGTGGTTGTAGGAATACCTGTAAAAGATACTATAAAGGTAGTAAATTCGGAGAGTAAGGTGGTGGAGACTCCTAAAAGAGAGACGCTTTTCGCAGCCCAGACTCCTCAGGTGTTTAGAGGTGAGATTCTGCATAGAAGTTATGAACAGGCTTTAAAACAAAAGTTTTTGGGGACAGATGATTCCTCTTTGGTAGAAAAAGCTGGAGGAACTGTAGAAATTATCTTGGGAAGTTATAAAAATATAAAAATAACTACACCAGAAGATCTGATATTTCTCACTAAAAACAAAAAATAAAAGTGAAAAGAAAAAAATTAAAAAACTTTAGTTACGAACGGCACAAATTAAGGGCTATTTTGATAGATATATCACAGATAAAAAAAAGGCTAACACAAATAATCTTAAATATTTTGACATAGACTTATGATAACTTTAAAAGGAAAGAGATTTTATCTGACTAAAGGAAAAACATAGTCGGTTTTTGTTAGTATTTAAAATTCAGAATTAAGTCTGTCTCAAAAATAAATTTGTGAAGATTAAATTCTAAGATCAGCGTAATCAGTGTCAAAATTAGGTTTTTATTCGTGGTAAAAGTTTTAATTAGCAAAAATAAAAGGAGTGAAGCATGAAATTAGCGGTGGCACAAATAAATCCAATACTTGGGAATGTAGAAAAAAATAAGATAAAGATGATATCATATATAAAAAGTGCTATAAAAAAGAGTGTGGAATTGATAGTTTTTCCAGAACTATCTTTGACTGGATACTTGTTGGAAGATCTAACTTTTGATGTGGCAGGAATCCCAGAAGAATTTTATGAACTGAGTAAAAAGATAAGTATTTTATTTGGCGGCATTGAGGAAAGTAGGGATTATTATTATTATAATTCTGCTTTTTATTTAGAAAATGGAAAATTACAACACACTCATAGAAAAGTATATTTGCCTACCTATGGCCTTTTTGATGAGGGAAGATATTTAAAATCTGGAAAGGAAATAAAAGCATTTGATACAAAATTTGGTAGATTTGGTATTTTGATATGTGAAGATGCTTGGCATCTTTCAAATCCTTACTTACTAAGTATGGATGGAGCTGATTATGTATTTACCTTAGCAAATAGCCCATCAAGGGGAGCGCAGGGATCAAAATTATCTCCTAATCAAACTTGGGATGATATAATGAAGACTTATTCTAAATTACTCACAAGTTTTTATATCTTTGCCCATAGGGTAGGGTATGAAGATGGGGTAAACTTCTTTGGTGGATCTAGAGTGTATTCTCCGAATGGAGATATCTTAGGTGAAGCTAAAATTTTTAAAGAAGAAATGATAGTAGTAAATTTAGACGTAAGGGATTTGAGAAGAGCTAGGATAAATAACCCTGTGATGAGGGATGAAAAACCAGAATTGGTGGTAAAAAGTTTAAATAAAATAATTGAATAGTTAATAGAATGATAAAAAAATGTCAATTTACCTTTATTGTTTTAAATTTGCCATCAGGCATGGGAGTTATATTATGAATAAAATTGTAAAAAATATAATAGGAGCAATAGTTTTAGCAGTAATATTATTAATTTTTTATCTATTAACTTTCCAACTGTCTCACGAGAGATTGATAATAAAGGAAAGTAAAGTAATTATATCAATTAGAGATCTAAATAGTAAGAAAGCTAAGACCTATTACGAACTATATGAAAAAGCTACCCAAACAAATTTTGAAGAAACTAAAAAATGGATGAAATATATAAAGGGACTAGACCTTATCTATTACGATGATTCTAGTGATAAAACCAAAAAAGAGGACAAGGAAATAATTGTAGTAAACCTAGGGTGGTTATATCCTATTACTAAATTTAAACAAGGGAAATATTTTGATGATCTGGGAAAAAATTATTTTTCTCTAAAGGAAGTCTATCAAAAGCAGCTTAAAGAAGATTATGGTGTGGATAAAAAAATATATATGACTAACTACAAGGGATATTATTTTATATCGGATGATGTGATGAAGTTATCTGACTATATGAAACTACTTGTAAAAAAAGAGATAAATAAAAATATATCTTCTAAGATGAAAGGTGATACTTTAGGAGAAGCAGTAATAGATCTAGAAGGACTAGCTCAAGGTGTGGATGCTGTAAAGATAAACGTAGATTATGAAAAGAATGAAATATCTATGAATGGATATTTATATGGTGATTTAGAATTTTCAAAATATTTTAATGGGATAGAACAAAAAGATAGAAAATTTTATAACTATATGGGCAGGGACAAGATCTATATCACTAATACGGATTTTAAAGGTTTGGCTGTATTTATGAAAGAAAAAATAAATTCTGAAATAAACTCAATGCTATCTATGGTAAAGATGTTTACAGGAAAAGATTTTGAAGACTATATGGATAAAGTAGATGGAGAAATTATCTATGATTATGTGAAAAATCAAATGATCCTACCTGTAAAAGAGACAAAAGATTTTAAGAAATTGATAGAGATTTTTGCGAAAAAAGAGGGAGATAAATATATCTTAGGCGATGGGAAAACAATAGAGATAAAAGATAATGTTATTTACTACAATGGAATCATGTCGGAAGGGTCAATAACTCCTAAAAAGGATGAATTTATAAATATATCTTTAAATTTAGGATTATACAATCCGATATTAAAAGATATATATATTGATATGGGAGGAAAAGTAGAAAAAGATAAGATAAATGTAAGAGCTGCCATAACAGATGAAGAGCTGCTCGATATATATAATAGGATGGAGGGTGAGAAAAATGATTAAGATACACAACACACTTACTAAAAAATTAGAAGAATTTATTCCTATAGAACCTGGTAAGGTAAAAATGTATGTTTGTGGACCGACAGTATACAACTATATCCATATAGGAAATGCAAGACCTGCCATCTTCTTTGATACAGTGAGGAGATACTTTGAATATAGAGACTATAAAGTTATATATGTACAAAATTTTACAGATGTAGATGACAAGATGATAGAAAAAGCCAATGCTGAAGGAGTGACAGTAAAGGATATAGCTGATAAATATATCGGTGCTTATCTAGAAGATACAAAAAAAATAAACTTGAAGGAAGAGGGAATGATAAGACCTAAGGCTACCGATCATATCAAAGAGATGATAAAATCTATCAAAATCTTGGTGAACAAAGGGTATGCTTATGAATCTAACGGGGATGTATATTTTGATGTAGAGAAATATAAAGAACACTATGGTGAATTATCTGGGCAAAAAATCAAAGCTTTGAAAGCTGGAGCTAGGGTAGAAACTAGTGACATAAAAAAGTCATCTGTGGATTTTGCTCTTTGGAAAACGGCCAAAGAAGGAGAACTTTCTTGGGAATCACCTTGGGGTAAGGGTAGACCAGGATGGCATATTGAGTGTAGTGCCATGAGTAAAAAATATTTAGGAGCATCGTTTGATATCCATGGGGGAGGACAGGATCTTATATTCCCTCATCATGAAAATGAGATAGCTCAATCAAAATGTTCTTATGGTGGTGACTATGCCAGATACTGGATTCATAATGGTTATATCAATATTAAAGGCGAAAAAATGTCTAAGTCTAAGGGAAATTTTTTCCTTCTCCGGGAAATTTTAGAGGACTATGAAGGTAAAGTTGTAAGATTCTTCATGCTTTCATCTCATTATAGAAAACCAATTGATTTTTCTGACAAAGAATTAGAGATGGCTAAGAGTGCTATAAAAAGGATTGAAAATAGCATGTTAGCTATGTTGGAAAAAATGGATACTAAAATTTCAGATGAAGGAAGTGACGGGTTAGAATTAAAGACTGTGTTAGAGAGTTCTAAAAGAAGGTTTGTAGAAGCTATGGATGATGATTTCAATACTGCTCAAGCTATAGGTGTACTATTTGAACTTATAAAAGAAGTTAATAAATTTATGGAACAAAAATTAAATAATAGTGGGGGAAAAGTTTTAAAAGATGTGTATACATTTATAAAAACCACTCTAATAGAGGTGTTAGGAGTGGAAATAGTAGTTGAAAAACAGATTAAAAATCTAACTATAGAGTTGACAGAACTTCTAAAACAAATTGAAATAGAAAATCCTTTAGGAGAAAATACAGGGAATTCAACTGTAGAATTGATTGAATTTTTAATAGAGAAAAGAAAGATGGCTAAAAAAGAAAGAAACTTTGCATTATCGGATGAGATTAGAGATAAAATGGCTGAAATTGGTGTAAAAATAAAGGATGGAAGGGAAAAAACTACATGGACAATATAAGAGTAAAAGAATTAAATGGATTGGCATTGGCATATTTAGGAGATGCTGTATGGGAATTGAGACTTAGAGAAAAATTTATAGTAAGAAATCTTAAAGTAAAAGATTTGAATAAATTAGTGAAGGCTCACGTAAGTGCTGTGGCACAGAGTAAGATATATTTAAATATTATAGATGAGTTAGAAGGTGAATATAGAGCTTGTGCTAGGAGAGCTAGAAATTCAAAAATTTCAACTTTTCCAAAATCATGTACTATGAAAGAATATAAAAACGCAACAGCCTTTGAAGCATTAATTGCCATGTGTTATATAAATAAGAGGGAAGATATAATAGAAGGAATTATAGAAAATTATGTATTTGAAAAGAAAAATGATGAGAAATAAAAAAATAATGGTACAAAAAAATAGGATAAGTTTCGTAACAACAGAGAGAGAAGCTCGGGGATTCCCTATACAGGCAGAAGAAAATGATATTAAAAAAGGAGATGAAGAAAAAAAGATGAAGAAAAAAAATAAATTTAAATTTAATATAAGTTTTCCAGGCTTTAAATTTCAAAAAAGTATAGGGATAGATCTTGGAACAGCAAATACATTGGTGTATGATAAACAAAAAGAAAAAATTGTTTTGAATGAACCATCTGTAGTAGCTGTGGACAGGGAAACGAAAAAGGTCTTAGCAGTAGGCAAGGAAGCCAAGGATATGCTAGGGAAAACACCTGATCATATAATGGCGGTAAGACCATTAAGAGAAGGCGTGATAGCAGATTATGATATTACAGAAGCAATGATAAAATATTTTATAAAAAAAGTCTTTGGGAAATATAATATGATATTGCCAGAGGTAATGATCTGCGTCCCTATTGAAGTAACAGGAGTAGAAAAAAGAGCTGTATTAGAAGCTGCAATTTCGGCAGGAGCAAAGAGAGCTTATTTAATAGAAGAGGCTAGAGCTGCAGCTTTAGGAGCGGGGATAGATATCTCAGCTCCTGAGGGAAATATGATAGTAGACATTGGTGGAGGATCTACAGATATAGCTGTGATTTCATTAGGTGGAACTATTGTAAGTAAATCTATTAGAATTGCAGGAAATAACTTTGACGAAGATATTATCAAATATATAAAAAGAAGACATAATTTATTGATAGGGGAAAAAACAGCAGAAGAAATCAAAATAAAGATAGGTACTGCAATTCCTTTAGAAGCGGATGAAACTATGATAATTAAAGGAAGAGATCTTATGACTGGATTACCAAAACCATTAGAGATAAGCTCTAGTGAGGTATTAGAGGCTATAAAAGATTCTTTAGACGCTATAGTAACTAGTGTTAAGCAAGTGTTAGAAAAAACACCACCAGAATTATCAGCTGATATAGTAGATAAAGGAATAGTTATGGCAGGTGGAGGATCAATGATTAGAAACTTCCCAGAACTACTTGCTAAAAATACTCTTTTAAATGTTGTTTTAGCTGATAATGCTTTGGAATCAGTGGTACTAGGTGCAGGATTAGCTCTAGATAAATTAGCTGTTCTCAGAAAAATTGAAAAGGCTGAAAGATAATGTTTAATAGTTTGATTTATGGAGATAAAGTTAAGTTGTTTCTGAAAAATGAATTGAGACAAAATAAGGAAGCAGGAACCTATCTTTTTTATGGAGATAAAGGAATAGATTTATTAGGATTAGCGATCTCCTTTACCATGGCTATGAATTGCCCAGAATTGGAAAACAACTATTGTGGCGTCTGTGAAGTGTGTAACAAGATAAAACGCGGAACTTATGCCGATTTAGAGATTGTTGGTCTTTTGCAAGGAGAAAGCAAGGTCGGAATAGATAAGATAAAAAACACTATATATAAAGCTTCTAGCTCTAGCTATGAGGGAAGAAAAAAAGTTTTTATTATAAAGGATATTGAGAGCATGAATAAATATTCGTCGAATGCTCTCTTAAAAATAATAGAAGAACCTCCTAAGGGAACGTTTTTTATCCTTATATCTAATACTTTAAATGTTTTACCAACTATTTTATCTAGATCTATTGTGGTGAAAGTTAATAAACCTTCTGCGGAAGCTTTAGGGGTTACTGAGAAGGTTTATAATTTTTTTATGGGAAATATGGAAGAAATATTGGAATGGAAGGAGGAAAGGTTAGATCTCAATGAGATTAGATCTTATTCTGGCTTAGGTGAATATTTTAATTTATATCTTTCGGAAAAAAATTTAAAATATAAGATAGATCTATTGAAAGGAATAGATGACTATATATATAATATAGAAAAGATAAAAAAATTGGAAAAACTTTCTATAGTTTTTTATTTGTTATCTATTTTACAGGATGAAAAATTAGTGGAAAATAAATCCCATGAAAGAAAGGTGATCGAAGAATTGATGCATATATTTATAGTGAGACTAAAAACTCCTAAATATACGGAAAAATTAATAGAGTTGAAACAAGGGTTACGGCATAACATTAATATCCAGATAGCATTAACTTTATTTTTTCTAAGCTTTTAGGTTAAAGAATAAGAAAAAACTAGAACCTTTTTAGAGTTGAAAAAAGAAAGAAATTTTAGTAAAGAAAATTTTTAATTGGATGAAGTTATCCTAAAGTTTATGTAAACCTCTAGATTGATGTAAAATTAGTTGTATCAATCCAGAGGTTTTTTTAAAAATAATAATATCTGAAAAATAAAAAATAGTTATCTGATGTAATATAGATGTTAAACTTGATTTTGTTAGGGTTTAAAAGGTTAACAAGGAAAAAATATCTAAAAAAACGAAAACAAACAAAAATAAACAAAAAAAATCTTGACGAAAAACTGTAAACGCGGTATACTTCTTTTTGTCCGCGAGGGAAAGCAAAAGCGACTTGAAGCGAGACAAACAATAGGACATTAGCAATTAAATAGAGAAAGAAAGTGTAAATTAAAAACTCAATTGTCGTTTAAAACTTTTAGTTTTAAACAATCG
>NBMF01000075.1 GCA_002084825.1 Fusobacteriia bacterium 4572_74 | reverse complement strand
TAGGAGGAAACACTAATCCACAGCGTCTATGTTAATTATATATCAAAAAATTAAATAAACTAGAAGGAGGATAAGATGAATAACTATACTACACAGATGAATGCAGCTAAAAAGGGGATAATAACAAAAGAGATGAGGGATGTACTGGCATCTGAATCTATAGATGAAAAAACATTACTTAAAAAGATGAGTGAAGGAAAGATCGTAATACCTGCAAACAAAAATCATAAATCTCTCAGGGGGATAGCTGTTGGAGAAGGAATGAAGACTAAGGTAAATGTAAACTTGGGAGTATCGGAAGATTCTTATGATTTGGATTTAGAGTTTGAAAAGGTAAAAAAAGCATTGGAATATAAGGCAGATGCAATTATGGATCTCAGTATATACAGGACTACAAAAGATTTTAGACGTGACTTGGTAGAATATTCTGATGTCATGTTAGGAACTGTACCCATGTATGATGCAGTAGCAAAATACGGAAAAAACATAAAGGCTATGACGGTAGATGATATTTTTGAAGTAGTGGAAGAACATGCAAAAAATGGGATAGATTTTTTGACTATCCATGCAGGGTTGAATAAAGTATGTGCTGAGAGGGTAGATAATAATCCTAGGCTGACAAAGATTGTAAGTCGTGGAGGAGCTATTTTATATGAGTGGATGAAGTTAAATAATAAAGAAAATCCATTCTATGAGCACTATGACAGACTGCTCGATATCTGTGTAGAGCATGATGTAACCCTTAGTTTGGGTGACGGTCTTAGACCTGGAAGTATAAAAGATGCAACAGATGCTCCTCAAATTCAAGAGTTATTATTTTTGGGAGAACTGACAAAAAAAGCATGGGCAAGGGATGTACAGGTAATGATAGAAGGTCCTGGACATGTTCCATTACATGAGATAGTTTCTAATATGCAATAGGAGAAAAAATTATGTCATGGAGCACCATTTTATGTATTGGGGCCATTGGTTACTGATATTGCTCCAGGATATGACCATATAACTGCAGCTATTGGAGGAGCCTTGGCAGCATCCAGTGGTGCAGATTTTCTTTGTTATGTAACACCGGCAGAACACCTTAGATTGC
This sequence comes from Fusobacteriia bacterium 4572_74, assembly GCA_002084825.1. Lineage (GTDB taxonomy): Bacteria > Fusobacteriota > Fusobacteriia > Fusobacteriales > Fusobacteriaceae > Psychrilyobacter. The sequence continues at coordinate 6,687 of NBMF01000075.1, read as the reverse complement.
CCGATTTAGATGATATGAAAGAGGGAATAATAGCCTCTAGAATAGCGGCTCATACAGGGGATATAGCCAAGCAAATTCCTGGAGCTATAGAATGGGATAATGCTATGAGTAAAGCTCGCGGGGAATTAAATTGGGATAAAATGCTTGAACTATGTATAGATCCTATAAAGGCAAAAAAATATAGAAAATCATCTAAACCTATAGATGGTGAAACTTGTACTATGTGTGGAGATCTATGTCCGATTAAAAGAACTAAAGATCTTGCATAATGAAAGTTTTGGATGAGTGTGATCTTAAACGAGATGATTTCAAAATAAAATTTATTGGAAAAATTGATAATTTTTTTATTTTAAAATCTATGTTAGAGGACCTAAAAATTAGTTCAAAGAATGAAAAAGAACTCATTTTAAATATTTTTTTTAGAAAATCTAAAAAATTATTGAATAGATTGGTAGACATAATAGATCTTTTAAAGGGAAATTATTCTTTTGAAATATATTCTTCTAACTATAAATTTAAATTTATAGACTTTTATGGAAAGGCTTTAAGTAAATGGGTTACAATGCATGATGAGTGGCTTAAGATAACATAATAAAATTAAGGTTTAAATTTTTATTAAAATTTTACCTACAATTACTTGACACTATCAATTTCAAAATAAAAGTTGACTAGATGAAATAAATTGTGATAATATAATTATAAATAAATTATAAACATAAATTACAAAAAGAGGAGGTTTAGTCATGTTAGTAAATAATAGGATAAGGAGAAAAACATTACACCCAACTAAATTTATAAACAGGCTGACCTTAGGATAGACTTTTTGCAAAGATTAGAGATAGATATCTTTATGAGTATAATTAGTATTAAAATTTTAGCCGTCAATTAATATGACGGCTTTTTTTATCCCAAGGTCTGTGGTTTAACTGCAAACGTTGGGATTTTTTTATAAATAAATTAGGAGGATCAAAATGGCATATTTAGAAATACTGAAGGGAATATTTATAGAGGGAGATAGATATATAGTAGTGCAATTAATGATCTTAGCTAATATAATTTTTGTAGGCTCACTCAGAGATGTACCAATATTAGTAGTTGCAGGACTTGCATTTGGATTAAACAGTGCAGCCTATGTAGCAGAGATTATAAGAGCTGGAATACAAGGATTGGATAAGGGACAAAATGAAGCAGCAAGAGCTCTGGGAATGAATTATTTAACTACTATGAAAGAGGTAATAGTGCCTCAAGCAATAAGAAAAATTTTGCCAGCTTTAGTAAGTGAATTTATATCACTTTTAAAGGAAACTTCTATAGTAGGATTTATTGGAGGGGTAGATTTACTTCGTTCGGCGAATATAATAACCAGTCAAACTTATAGAGGGGTAGAACCATTATTGGCAGTCGGAATAATCTATCTAATATTAACCAGTATATTTACTAAATTTATGAGAAAGATAGAGGAGAAGGTGAAAAATTAATGATTAAAATAAGCAATTTACATAAAAGTTTTGGAAGTTTAGAAGTATTGAAGGGAATAACTAAGGAGATAAATAAGGGTGAGGTAGTAGCAGTAATAGGACCCTCTGGATCTGGGAAATCTACATTTTTAAGATGTATCAATATGCTAGAAGAGATAACTTTGGGAAAAGTAATTGTAGAAGGAAAAGACATAACGGATCCAAAAGTAAATATAAATAAGATTAGACAAAATATAGGGATGGTATTTCAACATTTCAATCTATTCCCACATAAAACGGTACTAGAAAATTTGATGTTGGCACCTATGAAGGTAAAAAAAATAAAAAAGGAAGAGATAATAGAAAAAGCCAAAAATTTATTGAAAAGAGTAGGGTTAGAAAATAAAGAAAATTCATATCCAGATTCTTTATCAGGAGGACAAAAACAAAGAATTGCCATAGCAAGAGCTCTTGCCATGGAACCGGATATTCTTTTATTCGATGAACCCACTTCAGCCTTGGATCCGGAGATGGTAAGAGAAGTATTGGATGTAATAAGAAATTTGGCAAAATCAGGAATGACTATGGTAGTTGTAACACATGAGATGGGATTCGCTAAGAGTGTAGCTAACAGAGTGTTCTTTATGGATTATGGAGTTATTTTAGAAGATGCTTCTCCTAAGGAATTATTTGAAGCTCCTACACATGAGAGAACCAAGGAATTTTTAGATAAGGTATTAAATCATTAAAAAATAAACTAAATTATAAAATGGAGGAATAAAAATGAAAAAGACTATGAAATTAATAATGGTAGTAATAATAGGAATATTTATGGTAGCTTGTGGAAGTAAAAGTGAAGAAAAGATAACTAAGATCTATGTGGGAACCAATGCCGAATTTGCACCCTTTGAATATTTAGAAGATGGGAAAACAGTTGGATTTGATATGGATCTAATTGCGGAGATATCAAAGGAAATGGGGATGGAAATAGAGATTAAGGATATGGCTTTTGACGGCTTATTACCAGCATTACAGTCTAAAAAAATAGATATGATAATAGCGGGAATGACAGCTACAGAGGAAAGAAAGAAAGCGGTGAACTTTAGTGAAACATATTATAAGGCAAATCAAGTGATCATAACTACTCAAGATGCAGATGATATCTCAAATTTTGAAGGATTAAAAGGAAAGAAAGTAGGAGTAATATTAGGATTTACAGGAGATGTAGTTGTCAGTAAGATAGATGGTGTAGAAGTAAAAAAATATAATGCAGGTTATGCAGCTATCATGGATTTAAAGGAAGGTAAGATAGATGCAGTAGTATTGGATGGAGAACCAGCTAAGAATTTTGTAAAGAATAACGAAGGAATAAAAGTTACCTCTGCAGAGGGAGAAAAGGAAGAATATGCAATGGCAGTATCTAAAGATAATCCAGAATTATTAGGGAAAATAAACACAGCTTTAACGACATTAAAAGAAAATGGAACATATGATAAATTATTAAAAAAATGGTTTTAATGGATCTATAAATTTTGATAAGAGGATGTATGAGGAGGATATAAAAGGAAGTATAGCTCACTCTAAGATGCTCTCTAAACAAGATATTATAGGTAAAGATGAACAGCAAAAAATAGAAGGCGGGCTTTTTCAGATATTAGATGAGATAAAATATGGGGAATTTATCTTTGATATAAAGGATGAAGATATCCATATGTCTATCGAAAAAAGACTCATAGGATTGATTGGAGAAGTAGGAGGGAAACTTCATACAGCTAGAAGTAGGAATGACCAGATAGCCTTGGATATAAGAATGTATCTAAAAAAAGAAACTATAACTATAAAAGAAATTTTAATAGAATTATTAGATAGTTTAGTTGAAATAGCGGTGAAAAATAAAGAAATAATCATGCCAGGGTATACCCACATGCAAAGAGCACAGCCTATTTTATTTTCTCATCATATCTTGGCTTACTACGAGATGTTTAAAAGAGATTTAGACAGACTAGAAGATTCATATAAAAGATTGGATGTAATGCCTCTAGGAGCAAGTGCTCTAGCAGGTACAACCTATAATATTGACAGACATTTTGTAGCTGCTGAACTTGAATTTTCTAAAGTTACTAAAAATAGTTTGGATACTGTCAGTGACAGAGATTTTATAATTGAATTAAATTTTATTATATCTATGATATCTATGCATATGTCTAGACTGTCTGAAGAAGTAATAATGTGGTCTACAAGTGAATTTTCTTTTGTAAATTTAGATGACTCATATTCTACTGGATCTTCAATTATGCCACAGAAAAAAAATCCAGATATAGCAGAATTAATCAGAGGGAAAACAGGAAGAATTTTTGGTAATTTAATGGGAATATTGACTGTTATGAAGGGATTACCTTTGGCTTATAATAAGGATACTCAGGAGGATAAGGAGGGAATTTTTGATTCTATAGATACCATAAAGATCTCACTAGTTATATTTAAAGAGATGCTGGTTACTATGAAGGTAAATAAAAAAAATATGATGAAAGGAATTGAGAATGGATTTATAAATGCTACCGATGTCGCTGATTATTTAGCTAAAAAAGGTCTACCATTTAGAGAAGCTCATAGAATAGTTGGAGAATTGGTCGTTTACTGTGAGATAAATAAAAAAAGATTATCAGAATTAAAATTGGAAGAATTTAAAGGGTTTAATGATCTATTTGAAGTGGATATAAATAAAAAAATAAGTATAGAAGAGTGTGTCAATGGAAGAAAAAGTTATGGTGGGACGGGGATAGAATCGGTAGAGAGACAGATAAAAGATGCGAAGGAATTTTTGAAAAATTAAAAAGGGAGGGAAAAAATGAAAAATAAAATAAAATTAATGATGGTATTGGTATCGATGTTGATAATTGGTTGTGGATCTTTAAAAGAGGAAGAAAAAACATATATAGTGGGAACAGCTCCTAATTTTGTTCCATTTGAATATATGGAAGGGGATGAGATAGTAGGTTTTGATATGAATCTATTGAAAGAGATTGAAAAAGAAAGTGGACTTAAATTTAAGGTAGTAGGGATGGATTTTAGTGGACTTTTACCAGCTCTTCAGACTAAAAAAATAGATTTGATTGTAGCTGGAATGTCAGTAACTGAAGAAAGAAAGAAAAATGTTAATTTTAGTTATCCATATTTTAATGTGAGTCAGGTAATTCTTGTAGGAGAAGATTCAAAAGAAATAAAAAAAGAATCTGATATAACAGATGGGAAAATAGGTGTTGTAATGGGAACAACCAGTGATACCATAGCCGATAAGTTATCTAAAAAATTAGATGGTGTAGAAGCTGTAAAATATAATAAATTGTATGAAGCAGTTTTATCATTACAAGCTAAAAAAATAGATATGATAATCTTAGATTATCAACAGGCAGTTAAAACAGTGGAAAAAAACAAAGGATTGAAACTATCTCCTTATACCCTTCAATCGGAAGAATATGCCATAGCCATAGGAAAAGAGGATGTAGAATTATTAGATAAAGTGAATAAAGCTTTGGATAAAATTTTAGGAAGCAAAAAATATGATGAGTTTATTAAAAAATATATAGATTAAGAAAAAAATAGATTTAAAAAAACGTAGGATTAATATTTAAAAAAAATTAATGGGGAGGAATGAAAAATGAAAAAAGGAAAAGTAGTATTAGCATATTCAGGGGGATTAGATACGTCGATTATAATACCTTGGTTAAAAGAAAACTATGATTTAGATGTTATAGCAGTTTGTGTTAATTTAGGACAGGACGATAATATGGAAGATCTAAAGGTAAAAGCTATTAAATCTGGAGTTGCTAAAATTTATGTTGAAAATGTAGCTGATGAATTTGTTGGTGAATATGCTTTTAAAGGATTGAAAGCAGGAGCGATATATGAGGATAAATATCTGTTGGGAACTGCTTTTGCAAGACCGCTTATAGCTAAAAAATTAGTAGAGATTGCACACAAAGAAGGGGCTACTTATATCTGTCATGGATGTACTGGAAAGGGAAATGATCAGGTTAGATTTGAAGTGGGAATAGCTTCAATAGACCCAACTATAAAGATAATTGCTCCTTGGAGAGAGTGGAATATTAAATCTCGTGAGGATGCCATAGACTATGCTGAATCTAAAGGACTTGAGCTAAGTGTGACGAAAGAAAAGATCTATTCAAGAGATCAAAATCTTTGGCATATAAGTCATGAGGGTGGAGATATAGAATTATTAGAAAATGAACATAAAGATGATTTATATATGATGGTAAAATCTTTGGAAGATGCCAAGGATGAGGCTGAATATGTGGAGATTGGTTTTGAATCAGGAACTCCGGTAAGTGTAAACGGAGAAAAATTATCTGCAGCTAAACTTTTAATAAAATTGAATAAAATGGCTGGAGAACACGGTGTAGGAGTAGTGGATATTGTAGAAAATAGACTTGTTGGGATGAAATCTAGAGGGATCTATGAAACACCTGGAGGAACAGTTTTATATGCAGCTTAAAAGAGGGAATGGATGCATTTATAAATGAAATTTCTAAAATAGTAACTGGAACAATAAAGCTTAAGTTATATAAGGGAAATATAAAAGTAGCAGGAAGAGTATCTCCTAATGCCCTCTATGACGAAGGTATTTCATCTTTTGGAGCCAGTGATCTATATGATCACCACGATGCTGAAGGGTTTATTAAGTTATTTGCTCTTGAAACTAAGATAAGAGCCATGAAAGGATAAAAAATAAAAAAATTGGAGCAGATTTAGATCTGATCCAATTTTTTTATTTTATTATAGCTAAGATCTCTTCCATCTCCAGAATAAGAAATGTCTTATCTGAATCAGGTATTTCTACCCCGGAATTGGGCCTGAAAAACACCTTATCCCCGAGACTAATTTCTTCTGTAATATTTCCAATGGCAGCAACTGTTCCCATGTTTGAATATTTGGTTTCTCCAGAACTAGGCAGGATGATGCCGCTGAAAGTTTTTTCTTCTATTTTTAAAGGTTTTACTAGTATTCTATTTCCAATTGGTTTTATTTTCATAAATAAATCTCCTTAAATAATTTTTAATATCTTTTATTATACACTAAAATTGTGTAAATGTTAAAATTCAATAATTTTTTGATAGTGTCAAGTAATTGTAGGTAAAATTTTAATAAAAATTTAAACCTTAATTTTATTATGTTATCTTAAGCCACTCATCATGCATTGTAACCCATTTAC
>NBMF01000025.1 GCA_002084825.1 Fusobacteriia bacterium 4572_74 | reverse complement strand
ATAAAAAAAGACAGGCCCAAGGCCTGTCTAATTAATTACTTTCTGATTCCTAATTTAGAGATTAATGTTCTGTAACCATCTAAATCTTTCTTGATCATGTAGTCTAATAATCTTCTTCTTTTACCAACCATTTTCATTAATCCTAATCTAGAATGATGATCCTTCTTGTTAGTTCTTAAATGATCAGTTAAGTGATTGATTCTCTCAGTTAATATAGCTACTTGTACCTCAGTACATCCTGTATCAGTTGCTAATTTTTTTAAATATTTTCCAGTATAAGAATTTTCAAAGTTTATTATTTCCTCAGGTGTCCCTGTGGCTATGATCTCACCGCCACCGTCTCCTCCTTCAGGACCAATATCTATAACATAATCCGCTATTTTTACTACATCTAGATTATGTTCAATTATAATTACACTATTTTCTTTATCCACCAATCTATTCAAAACTTCCAATAATTTTCTTATATCTTCAAAATGAAGCCCTGTAGTAGGTTCGTCTAATATATATATTGTATGCCCTCTACTCATTTTAGACAGTTCTGTTGCTAGTTTTATCCTTTGAGCTTCTCCTCCAGACAGAGTAGTAGCAGGCTGCCCTAATTTTATATAATCTAATCCTACATCTATAAGTACCTTCAATCTTCTTTCTAGAGATGGAATTTTATTAAAAAAATCATAAGCCTCTCCTACACTGAGGCCCAAAATTTCAGATATATTTTTCCCTTTATACACTATCTCCAAAGTTTCACGATTATACCTTTTCCCCTTACACACTTCACACTCTACATATACATCTGGCAAGAAGTTCATCTCAATTTTTATGATTCCAGCACCTTGGCAGGCTTCACACCGGCCTCCTTTAACATTAAATGAAAACCTCCCTTTTTGATATCCCCGAAGTTTAGCTTCACGAGTTTCAGTAAATATTCCACGAATATCATCAAACATCTTGGTATAAGTAGCCGTATTTGATCTAGGAGTTCGTCCAATAGGACTTTGATTTATGTCTATAACTTTATTTAGGTAATCTAAACCCTTTATTTTTTTATAATTCAATGGATATAACTTCCCTTTATTCAAACTGTTGAATAATATGGGGTACAGGGTTTGATTGATTAAGGTGGACTTCCCACTTCCACTGACTCCTGTAATAGCTGTCATTATTCCTAGTGGTATCTTCACATCTACATCTTTTAGATTATTTCCAGAAGCTCCTAGTATCTCCAAATATTCTTTAGATTTACGCCTTTTTAGTGGAACTTCTATACCAATCTCCCCCTTTAAATATTTTCCAGTCAGGGATTTTTTAGATTTCATAATTTGTTTAGGAGTTCCTTTTGCTACTATTTCTCCTCCAAATCTTCCAGCTCCAGGTCCTAAATCAAAAATATAATCCGACTGCATCATAGTTTCCTCATCATGTTCTACAACTATCAAAGTATTACCTAATTCTTTAAGTCTATTGAGAGTCTTCAATAATTTATCATTGTCCCTCTGATGTAGACCTATACTAGGTTCATCGAGTACATAAAGTACCCCTGTCAATCCACTTCCAATCTGAGTAGCTAGCCTAATTCTTTGAGATTCTCCTCCAGACAGGGTTCTTGTCTCACGGGCAAGGCTCAGATAATCTAAACCTACATTTATCATGAAGTTGAGACGTTCTTTTATTTCTTTTAATATATCTTTGGAAATAATCTCTTCCTTAGGATTTAGAATAAGCCCATTAAAAAATACTAAACAATCCTTTATACTTAAAAAACTCACATCCATAATATTCATCTTATTAATTGTAATGGACAACACTTCCTCTCTGAGTCTCTTCCCATGACAGCTGTTACAGGTTCTACGCATCATATATTTATTTTCTATCTCATCTTTTGTAGATTCAGAACCCGTTTCGTAGTATCTTCTTTCTAGATTTTTCACTATCCCTTCAAAAGTTTTCATCCCATTATAGTTAAATTCCCGTCCAATGTAGTCAACTTTAAATTTTTTTCCAGAACTCCCATAAAATATAATATTTTTTTCTTTTTTTGTCAGTTTTTTTAATGGTTTATCTAAATCTATCTTAAAAGCTTTTGCCATGGCAGAAAATATTGTCCATACATATCCCTTGGTACTTGAAGCCCCTGGTATATATAGCCCCCCATCATTAATGGATTTTTTTTCATCTATGATCAGCTTATTTTCATCAACCTCTAATTTTTTCCCTAATCCATTACACTCTGGACAAGCCCCATAGGGAGCATTAAAAGAAAATAATCTGGGGTTAATATCAGGTATCTCTATATTTTCATGATTGGGACAGGTGAAATTTTCACTATAAGAATGATCTATACCATTTATATTGGCTATAACTCTGCCTTCTGATAATCCTATAGAACTCTCTATTCCATCTGTCAATCGAGTTAAAAATTCAGTTTCTTTTTTTATTATAAGTCTGTCTATAACAACCTCTATATCATGTTTTTTATTTTTATCTAAATCTATATCATCTTCTAGATATAGGATCTCACCATCTATCCTAGCCCTTACAAATCCTTTTTTTACTAAATTGATAAATAGATTTTTGTGGGTACCTTTCTTATCTTTTATAACAGGTGACAGGAGGAGGAGTTTATCTCCTAACTCTCCTTTTCCCATAATAGTATCTACAATCTCATCTACACTTTGTTTTTCTACTGGAGAATTACATATTGGACAGTATGCTATCCCAATATGAGCGTAGAGTAACCTCATATAGTCATATACTTCAGTCATTGTTCCCACTATAGATCTTGGATTTTTGTTGGTTGTTTTCTGTTCAATTGAAATTGCTGGAGACAATCCCTCTATACTATCTAAATCAGGTTTTGTCATCTGTCCGATAAATTGCCTGGCATAAGCTGATAAACTTTCTACATATCTTCTCTGCCCTTCAGAATATATTGTATCAAAGGCAAGGGAGGATTTTCCACTGCCACTCACTCCTGTAATAACTACAAATTTATATTTTGGTATCTCTAAATTTATATTTTTAAGGTTATGTTCACGTGCTCCTTTAATAATAATCTTATTGTTCACAATTCCCTCCTTATTTATATAATCTTTATGTATACAACTATATTACATCATTCATATTTAATCTTACAAATAAAAAGGATCAAAAAGAATAACTTTCAGATCCTCTTAATTTTTATTTTTTTATTTTCGGTATATGATTTCATCTATCTTTGTTTTAATTGTGACATAAGACATCGATTCTTTTATAGAAATAAATTCAATCTGTATGGTACAAGTCCCTTTATTAGAATATTTTTTTTCCATCCCTTCAAACATTTTTTTCAGTCTTTTTTCAATAGATTTTCCCACTTCCATTCCGCCTATCTTTTTCATATATATAATGAAATATATTTCATTTACAAGGCCTATAATATCATCTGATTTTGTATATTTTTTCAAAATATCCGATATTCCCTTCAATATTGAATCTGAAAAAAAATCTTTTTTATTTATTTTTAATCTCGGTGGATATACCACAAAAAAAACCGTGTCATTCATCTCATTTGTCAATGTCACCTCTTTTAAAAAATTAATGAAATATTCTTCTGAATATACTCCTGTCAAACTATCATACTTATCAATATTTTTAAAATTCAAATTAAATATAGTACAGATTGAAAGTGACAATGATGTTAATATATCAGCTTTTTCCCCTATGCTTTTAATATTTAGATATTCTATGTTTTCCCTTTTTATAAGGTAAGTCATGTATGTTTTAACCTGGATATTTATGAGTGAGACTATTATGTCTAATTGTTTTAAATTTATAGATTCTTTCAAAAGAATTTTCTTGATATAATGGGATAAAATTTCATCATATTCCCTTATAATTTTAACAGTTGTATCTTTAAATTTATTGATATTTTCTTCAACTTCCTCTTTTAAAATATACAATGGGATCATATTTATTACAAAATTAATATTTGTAATAAAAAAATTATTTAATATATCTGATAATTCCCCATATACATCTATAGCTATCTTAAATTCCCTATCTAAAATATTTAGCTGTTCTCTCAAAATCCTATCTAAAAGTACCTCTTTGGAGCTATAGTAAGTATAGAAATTCCCCGTAGATATTCCTATATCATCTGTTATATGAGAGACCTTAGTCTTAAAATAACCGTTTTTATAGAATAATTTTTTTCCACTAATCATAATTTGAGTTTCCATCCTACTATTCACCTCCTACTTATAAAGTATACCAAAAATTTAAAATCATTCCTTCTCCAAAAATTTTTTAAATAAATTCTTAATTTTTATAAAAAAAAGAGTAGAATATAATGTAGGTTAAAATATTCTTTATAAGGGAGGATTTTAGGTGAAAAAATATTATCTATTGAGAAGGGACAAGGAATGTAGGACCACTGATAAAAATTTGACTGTATGGTCAGATATTTTTGATGAAGTAGGTGATAGGATAGAGATATCGTCTAGAGAGTATAGAAAAGACTTTAAAAACATCAAAGTAGGAGATATTGTGATCTGTTTTGACTGTGAAAATATAGACCTTGTGTGTGCTACTACTGTAATAGAAAGCAGTTATAAAAAAATACAGGGTATGGGAGTAAAAAGTAGATGTATCATCCTTGAAAAAGTCTGTAAAAAAATTACTTTCAATAATATAAGCTCCGATGACCCGCTTATGAAATTCATTAAAGGTATGAGCCCTAATCTCTCCCTCGTTGAAATAGAAAAAACTGAATATTTAAAATTTTTAGATGAATAGATACCAACTTGAAAAAATAAAGACATTTGTCCTATATATCATAGATTAATCATTATAGAATGATTAAAAGAATAAAAAAATTATTTAAAGATAGGGAGGCAGTTATGAAAAATATAGATAGAGCTATAATCATAGTACTTGACAGTGCTGGAGTAGGAGAATTACCTGATGCTAAAGATTATGGAGACATAGGATCAAATACTTTTGGTCACATTGCAAGTTCTACAGGGGGGATCAACTTACCCAATATGGAACGATTAGGTCTAGGGAACTTAACAGATATAAAAGGAGTAGCTAAAACTATAGATTGTTCTGGAGAAAAATCATTAGGAGCTTATGGAAAAGCTAAAGAATCTTCTAAAGGAAAGGATACTACTACAGGTCATTGGGAAATTACTGGAATTATCAATGAAACACCCTTTCCAACATATCCAAATGGATTTTCAAAAAAAGTTTTGGATGAATTAGAAAAAAGAACTGGAAGAAAAATTCTTTGTAATATGCCATATTCAGGAACTAAAGTATTGGATGATTATGGGACAAAACAAAAAAAAACAGGAGCTTGGATAGTTTATACTTCTGCTGATCCAGTAATGCAAATAGCAGCACATGAAGAAGATATACCTCTGGCAGAACTATATAAAGCCTGTGAAATAGCACTAGAAATATGTAGTGAGATGGCTCCAGTAGCCAGAGTAATTGCTAGGCCATATCTTGGAGATGGAATAGGAAATTATAAAAGAACTCCTAATAGACACGATTATTCAGTAGTCCCACCAAGAACTACACTTTTAGACATGATTAAGGATAAAGGTTTAGATGTAGTTGCTGTTGGAAAAATCAATGATATATTTACAGGTGTAGGAGTGACTGATACTCGTGGAACAAATATTGATAATATGGATGGAGTCAATAAAACTATAAAAGCTCTTAAGGAAGATACTAAAGGTCTTATTTTTACAAATTTAGTTGATTTTGACATGAATTTTGGACATAGAAGAAATCCAGAAGGATATAAGCATGCTTTAGAAGAATTTGACAATAGACTTCCTGAAATTATAGATGCTATGAAAGAGGAAGATCTTTTAATATTAACAGCTGATCATGGATGTGATCCTACCTATGAAGGAACAGATCATACTAGGGAATATATTCCTATCCTCACATATGGACAGGGGTTAAAAAAAGGAGTAAACTTAGGAGACAGAGAATCATTTGCTGATATAGCTTCTACTATTGAAGAATTGATCTTAGATTCAAATAAATTACCAGGAACTAGTTTTGCTAAAGATCTATTTTAAATATTATGGCAATAATAAATCTTAGCCACAAATTAATATTAAATTTTTTTTGACACAGATCTAACAGATAAAGAATGGATTAACACAGATAATTTTAAAAATTTAATTATTCATTATCAATTATACATTCGACCAAAAGTCGCAGGGGAGGAAATAAAAGATGAGTATACATATTAACGCAAAAAAAGGTGATATTGCAGAAACGGTATTATTACCAGGAGATCCACTTAGAGCAAAATGGATTGCTGATACATTTTTAGAAGATGTAGTGTGCTATAATGAAGTTAGAGGAATGTATGGATATACTGGTACTTATAAAGGGAAAAAAGTATCTGTTCAAGGAACTGGTATGGGCGTTCCGTCTATCTCTATCTATGCAAATGAATTAATCCAAGATTTTGGAGTAAAAAACTTGATTAGAGTAGGATCTGCCGGATCTTATAGAGAAGATATAAAAGTCAGAGATATCGTTCTAGCTATGTCTGCTTCTACAAATTCAGGATTAAACAAAATCAGATTTAATGGTGCAGATTATGCTCCTACAGCTGATTTTGATCTAATGATGAAAGCTATTAAATCTGCTGAAGAACAAAATATTAAAGTAAAGGCTGGGAATGTATTTACTTCCGACGAATTTTATGGAGATAACTTTGATGATTATAAAAAATGGGCATCATATGGTGTACTATGTGTAGAGATGGAAACAGCTGGTCTATATACTGTAGCAGCTAAACATGGAGTAAAAGCTCTTACTCTACTTACTATCTCTGATCACTTAGTTACTGGAGAAGAAACTACTTCTGCTGAAAGACAAACTACTTTTAGTGGAATGATCGAAATAGCATTAGGTACTTTAGAAAAATAAGGTAATCTCAATCTGTAATAAAAAAAATATGTTATAATACAAAGGGCATACCATTTGGTGTGCCTTTTAATACCCTTAGGTAAAGTGACATTGTACTCAGTTAGGTATAATTTAAATTCTTGTAATTTATAAGATAATAAAAAAGAGGTGAGAATATGTTAAATGAAAAAGAGATATTAGGGTTAATCGACGAAGCTATCATAGCTCGTGAAGGAGCATATGCAAAATTTTCAAACTTTAAGGTTGGAGCTACTCTAATCGACGATAAAGGAAATCATTACTCAGGATGTAACGTAGAAAACTCTTCTTATGGATTATCTATGTGCGGAGAAAGAAATGCTATTTTCCATGCTGTTTCCAAAGGGATGAAAAAAATTAAGGTTATAGCTGTTGTAGGAGAAACAGAGGGTCCTATCTCACCATGTGGTGCTTGCAGACAAGTCATAAATGAATTCTCTACTGAAGATACTATTGTTATTATGGCAAATATGAAAAAAGAATATAAAGTAGTAAAATTTACTGATATATTTCCATATGGATTTAGATTATAGGTTGATTTCATTGGGAAAAAAAAGTCGTAAAAGTTTTAATTTTTACGACTTTTTTTTTAGTTTTTTGTCTTATTTTTCATCTCTTCATCAAAATTCACATAATAATTAGTTTGACCTAAATCAGTAACAGATCCTGTAATCAAATCAACAATTACACCAAAAGGTAAGAAAATACTTCCAATAAACCAACCATTAAAACCATAGTCTAAAGGAACCATAACTTTTTCTCCCGTATCTGTATTTTCAGCCATTAATCATCTTCTTCTTCCTCCTACTTAAATTAAAAATAACTCAAATCAGTATAATATTTTTCTTAATTATGAAGTATTAATTTTTTTTAATTTAATTCAAATTAAAACCATTAATCTTTTAAATATTGATATTATTGACAGTAATTAAAAATGACTATATAATAAATGATTGAAATTAATATTTATGTTTAAAAGCACTATATAGATATAAACTGGAGGAATAAAATGAAAATAGTTATTGCTGGTGGTGGAGATGTAGGAGTAAAAATAGCCGAAAAACTCATCTATGAAAACCATGACGTTACAATTTTAGAAAAAGATCCACAATTAATCAGAACGCTACAAAGTAAGTTAGATGCCATGATCATATCGGGAGATGCAACTAACATCAACACTCTTCTTGAGACAAACATCTTGAGTGCCGACTCTTTTATCGCAGTTACAAACAGTGACGGAGATAATCTTATAGCTTGTAGTCTTGTAAAAAAATGTTGTAAAAACAATATCTCTATAACTTGTAAGATCGATAATTATTACCAATATTTTAATGAAAAATATATTTCCCCCAATGATTTTGGGATAGAAACCATAATAAAACCACTAGAAATTACCGTGGCAAAAATCATGGATCTTATAAATAATCCAAATATATTTGAAATTATGAACTATGCAGATAATATGGCTCAATTAGTAGGAGTTAAAGTTAAAAGAGACTTTAAACATAAAGGGATCCCTATCTCTGAAATTTCTATAAAAGATAATATCTTTTCCAAAGTCAGGTTGGTAGCCATACAAAGAGAGGGAAAAGTTATTGTTCCAAATGGGCAGGATATAATTTATCCAAAAGATAAATTATATTTAGTAGGTAAGACAAACATTGTAAAAGATATAGTTAAAAAATATTTTTTTACTCCTATGAATTTAAAAAATATAATCATCGTTGGTGGAACTAAACATGCTATCGAACTTTCCAAGACTCTCAATAAATCAGGAAAAAATATCACAATTATTGAAGAGGATAAATTTAGATGTAAAAAATTAAGTTTCCTATTGGATAATGTCATAATCATGAATGGATCGGCTACCGATTCTCATCTAATGGATGAAGTATCTATAGAAAATTCTTGTGTAATTAGCATGAGTAATAACGATGAATATAATATCTTGTCTGCATTCACAGCAAAAAAATATGGTGCTTCTAAAACCATGTGTATGGTAAAAAACAGTTCTATTGTAAATCTAATTAATAATCTTGATCCTATCGATACTGTAATTTCTCCCCATGCACTTACAATTGGAGATATATTAAAATATACTAGAAAAACTGACCTTTTTTCAGTCTCCCCATTTACAGAGATTGATGCAGAGACTATAGGTATAAATATTACTCAAAATTCACCTATTTTAAATATTCCTATAAAAGATATTAATTTTCCTAAAAGATCTATAATCGGTGTGATAATCAGAGAAAATAACGTTATTATCCCTACTGGAGACGACATAATAAAAATGGGAGATAAAGTTATTGTATTCTTACTTCCCGAAGCAATCTATGAGGTGGAAAAAATGTTTGCTGCCCCAAAATTTGGAGGTAGAAGATGAACTGGAGCTTAATAATGAAAGTACAGGGATATCTTTTAGTCATCTTAGGAATTATGATGTTTTTTCCCCTTATGATCTCGTTTCATTATGGTGGAGGAGATCTAAATGCTATAGCTCTTTCTATTGCAACAACTTTAATTACTGGAATGGTCTTTATATTAATATTTAAATCAGATAAAAAATTTAAAGCTAGGGAAGGTTTTGCAAGTGTTTCATTAGGTTGGATTTTAGCAGCTCTCTTTGGAGGTCTACCATATTTTTTTCATGGATCTTTTGGTCCGTATATAAACTGCGTTTTTGAAGCTATGTCAGGTTTTACTACCACAGGTTCTACTATACTATCCGATATAGAATCTATTCCCAGAGGATTATTATTTTGGAGATCATTGACCCATTGGCTAGGTGGAATGGGAATAGTTTTATTTACTATAGCCATCTTACCTATGTTTGGAATTGCTCCAGGACAGCTATATAATGCAGAGGTTCCAGGGCCTACAAAGGATAGATTGAGCCCTAAAATAAAAGATACAGCTAAAATATTATGGCTTATCTATATTGGGCTCACTATTATTGAAACTATATTTTTAATGTTTGGAGGTATGGATCTATATACAGCAATCAATCATTCATTTGCTACTGTAGCCACAGGTGGTTTTTCTACACTAAATAACTCTGTATTAGGCTTTCATAGTGTTTATATAGAAATAGTTATAACTATCTTTATGTTTTTAGCTGGAATTAATTTTGCACTCCATTTTTACCTTATTAAGGGGAGGTTTAGAGACTTTTTTAAAGACAGTGAGCTAAAATTTTATACAGCTGTAGTTACAATTACAACTATATTGATCTCGTTAAATATATATTTTTCCTCAGGGATAGAAAAATATACTGCAAATTATGGCCGTGCACTCCTTGATTCTGCATTTCAAGTGATATCTATAACTACTACTACTGGTTTCATGACCGCAGATTTTAATCTTTGGCCTTCATTTTCTGCCCTTCTCTTGGTTACATTGATGTTTTTCGGTGGTTGTGCCGGATCTACAGGTGGTGGTATGAAACAAATTAGAATATTGATATTATTTAAACATCTCTCTAATGAGATTAAAAAATTAGCTCACCCTAGAGCATTCTTTTCCCTGAGAGTAGGAGAGGAGCACGTAGAAAATCACGTAGTTAGAAATGTCTTAGGCTTCGCTATATTATTTGTGGCGATCTTCACTGTATCTACACTTTTTCTAGCAGGAATGGGGTATGATATCATCACAAGTTTTACCGCCGCTATCTCTTGTCTCGGGAATATTGGACCAGGGCTCGCTCGAGTAGGAGCTATTGAAAACTTTGGATTTTTTGATTCATACAGCAAGGGAGTGCTTATCTTTTGTATGCTTTTAGGTAGACTAGAGATATATTCAGTTTTAATATTAGTTTATTCTGTAATATTTAGAAAGAGATAAACATCCCCAATTTTATCGAACAATCTCACATGGCAATAAAAATATAAAAATGCTGGTGATCCTTACCAGCATTTTTATATTCTTAAAATTTCATGGCTAAACTATCGATAAAATGATATAATTATAGGTAAATAAAAAAATGTAATACAAGGAGATTTATTTTGAAAAAAAATATGAAAATAAAAAGAGACACTATCTTAAAAGTAAAAGAAAAAATACAATTAATGGATTTTTTAGCTTTCCACCTACAAGGAAAAAATAAAAATAATTTAAAATCATTGCTTACCCATGGTCAAATAACTGTAGACAGCCAAATGGTAAGTCAGTTCAATCATATCTTAAGTGTTGATCAAACAGTGCAAATAAACTGGAATAAAGATAGAGATGTAAAAAAAATACAAGGCGTTCAAATCTTATTTGAAGATGATAATATCATTGTTGCAAATAAAGATGCAGGTATTCTTTCAGTATCTACTGGCGGTAGAAATGAAGATACAGCTTATAATAAATTAAAGGATCATATTAAAGCAAATAACCCTGCAAACAAAATTTTCATCGTTCATAGACTGGATAGAAATACCTCTGGAATAATGATGTTTGCTAAAACAGCAGAAGCTCAACAACTTCTACAAAGTGACTGGAAAAAATATATTCTCAGTAGAAAGTACACTGTATTAGTAGAGGGAAAAGTTGAAAATGATAAGGGAACTATTACATCTTGGCTAAAGGAGAATGCTGCATTTGTAGTTTACTCAAGTAAAACAGATAACGGTGGTAAAAAAGCTATCACAAACTATGAGGTAATCAAAAAAACTAATAACTTTACACTATTAGAGGCCTCTCTTGAAACTGGAAGAAAGAATCAAATCAGAGTACATATGCAAGATATCAAACATCCAATTGTAGGGGATAAAAAATATAGTGCCAGTGGAAATCCAATTAAAAGACTGGGATTACATGCTAGAGTATTAGAGTTTATTCACCCAATAACAGGAAAAGAATATAAGTTTGAAACTAAAATTCCTGCTAGTTTTGAAAAAGTATTTAAAAGAATGAGAAAGAGATAACCCTCTTCCCTTGTTGTCGGTTTCTCCCTCATAAGGTGAAGCCTATTGCTATCTATTTTTAGAGAAACCATAAAAAGGAAAAGCAAAAGGAGAATTTATGTTTGAATATTTAGATGGTAAGATCACCATAAAAAAAATGGGATATGTTGCCGTAGATGTAAATGGTATTGGTTATAAGGTGTTTGTATCCCTCCAAACTTTAGATAAAATTAAACTAGGTGAAACTACAAGATTATATATCTATAATCATGTAAAGGAAGATATGTTTAAATTAATTGGATTTGCAGAAGAAAGAGAAAGAGATTTCTTTGAGATCCTAATCAATGTAAATGGAATAGGAATGTCCCTTGGCTTGGCTATCCTATCAACATTCACTATCAACGATTTGAAACAAATCATAGCCAATGAGGATACCAAACTCTTAACTAAGGTTCCTAAATTAGGAGCTAAAAAATCACAGAAACTCATAGTTGATGTGAAAGACAAGATGAAAAACTTTCAACTTGTAGACAGTATAGATAATGGTAATAGCAGTATTAAGGCTCAGTTAGAGGAAGATATTTATCTAGCTTTAGGATCCCTTGGATATTCAAAAAAAGATATAGATAAATTCGTAACTTCTAAAGACTTAGATTCATATGAGACTATAGAAATGGCTATAAAAGATATCTTAAAAAAAATAAGTAAATAATTTTATATTAATAAATTTTTGTGAGGCAAATGATGTATTATAAAGAATATTTTAAAAAAACGAGATTGAATGGAGATGACATGAACGGAATTATTTGTATTGATGGTGTTGTAGGAGCTGGAAAGAGTACTTTAGGTAAATAAAAGATTTAAGATGATAAAGGAAGCTAATTTATTGGATGGCTGTGTTATGGACAGGAGTATCTATGGTGATGTTATCTTTGCTAGGATGCTTATGGAAGATGGAGATATGACTCCTGAAGAATTTGAACTTTATGAGGAACTCCTTCATAATATGCTAGAACATCTATCTCCTCCTAAATTAATGATCTATCTAGAGTCATCTGTAGAAGGTGCTATTGATAAGATCTCTAAAAGGGGTAGAGACTATGAAAAAATTGTCCCTAAATCTTATTGGGAAAGTTTGAATCAAAATTATAAAAGTTATTTTAACTCTTATAATCTTTCAAATATCTTGAGAATTAATGTAGATAATGTAGATATAAAAGAAAATCCTGAAGATAGAAAATGGTTTATAGATACAGTTAAAGCTAGATTAGACGAGATAAACTTAAAACAAACAAATAAATAATAATTAAAAATAGATATTTTCTAATCATAGAAAATATCTATTTTTTTATTTAATTACTCGATAAAAATTCACATTCTATAGTATTTAAAGGTTGTAAATTACTGTAATTAAACTACTATTTATACCCTAAAAAGGTGTCATAGTGATACCATTTATCTCTTCATGACACGCTTTTTCTCACCATGATATATTTTAAAAAACATCCTCTCTATCCCAATAATACCAATGGATTTACGGCCTTTTCATTTAATATATTTCGACTATAAGGGTATAATTACAAGGGGAAGTTTTTAGAAGAGCACAGGAGGCAAATGAAAGAGGATAATTGAAAATTGATAAAAAGATAGTTACGAATGGACACAAAGGAAAAAAGAGAGTTACACAGAGAAAACTCTGTGTAACTCTCATCTGACCCTCAGTGAATCTCAGTGACAAAAAAAAGATTCTAACCAAAAAATAATTTAACTCTGTGAACCTCCGTAAGCTTTTGTATTAAAAAATTTTGTAAAAATTTTAGTTTTAATCTACTAACAATGGTTTTATACTGTTAAAAATTACACTCCTAATATTTTTACTTTTTTTACCCAGCTCTTCTATCATTTCTTTTACTTCTAACCTCTTAGAATCTTTACTTATTTCATACTCACATTCAGATTTTAATATCGGTAGTTTTATCTTCTGAGCATACTTAATTATGGTACTTTCTTCTATATATGCCATAGGTCTGATAACTTCTACCCCATGTTCTTTAGACATATATTTTGGTTTCATAACCCCTAAATTCCCCTGATAAAAAGTATTGAGTAAAAATGTTTCAATAATATCGTCCTTATGATGACCCAATGCTAATTTGTTTATATTTTTTTCCTTCATCAATCTATAGAGGATCCCTCTCCTCATACGTCCACACATAAAACAAGGATTTTTCATCTTATTTTCTCCAAATAAGATATCCTCTAGATTGGTTTCTTCTACCATTAGTTCTAGTCCTAAGAATTTACAATAATCTTCAATTTCATTTGTGGCAATACTCTTTTGCTTGGGATGGATATGAATAGGAATTATCTCAAAATTCACCTTGGTGATCATTTTTACACGTACTAGTATATTTAGGAGGGCAAGACTGTCCTTACCTCCCGATACTCCTACAGCTATCCTGTCTCCCTCTTCAATCATATTATAATCACACATAGCCTTCCCAGCCAGACTCCAGATATTCTTATTAAATCCCTTAGATTCAATATATTTTATAATCTCTCTCCCATCTAATTTTGAAATTCTTAATTTTAAACCTATAAGTTTTTCTATAGATTCAGCTATTTTTACCCTGTTTTTTTCATTTAAAGGAAACTTTATCTCATATTTTTCTTCAATGTTTTTTATAATCAATTCATTATCTATAATTTGAAATCTAAAATTTTCATATTTTAAATTATCTAAATCTTCAATATTTTCTATTTTCATAAATTCTCCTTCATTTATTCAAAGGGGGAGATTTAGAGGGGGTACTTATCCTTCTTATTTCCCCTTGTATAATCTAACACATAATCTAAGTTTATATTTTTCATAGAATTAAATATACTCTGTTTTATATTTGGGTTTGTAGTTTCTAAAGTTTTTAATAATTTTTTTAATTCCGCTCTTTTAGAATCAGTCTTTTCACCTTCTACTGGACATCCACAGCTCATAGGCTTTATCCCGTTTCTTTTGGTAAAATTAATTATTTCAGATTCTTTTATATAGACCATAGGTCTAATAAGAGATAGTTTGCCACTAGTAGATTTCACCTTTGGGATCATAGTTTTTATAGTTCCTGCATAGAACATATTTATCATAGTAGTCTCTATTACATCATCAAAATGATGCCCCAAGGCTAATTTATTGAATCCAAGCTCCTCCACTTTTTTATATAGTACTCCCCTTCTCATCTTTGCACATAAAAAACAGGGATTTTCTGGATTTTGTTCAAAGGCTACTTCCCATACATTTGCCTCAAATAATTCACATGGTATCTCTAACTCCTCCAAGTTTTTTTTAAATTGGTCTATATCCATAGATTCAAATCCTGGATTCATAGAGATAAATTTAAGCTCAAAATTTTTAGTTCTATCCCTGGCTAATTCTTGAAATAATTTACAGAGTAATAGACTGTCCTTACCCCCGGATACTCCTACTGCTATCTTATCGCCATCTTCTATCAAATTAAAATCCTTTATCGCTTTGACAAATTTTCTCCATATTTTTTTTCTATAAGTTTTTCTCAAGCTGTCAGTAGCCATCTCCCCACGAGTCTTAAACCCATTTAAATCTATATTTTTTATATCTAATATTTCACAATTTTTATTCACAATTTTTCCTCCATAGATAATTTAAAATCTCATATTTTTTATTAGATCTTTAAAAAAATATTGAGGTTAATTTCAAATTTTATTTATTTCTATTATATCACATACTCTAAAAGTTGACTAGATTAGGAAAGATTTGATGAAAAAATAACGTGATATAGTATTTAATTTCCTAGATAATAAAAAATAACCAAACCAGATTTAAATAATCTAGTTTGGTTATTTTTTCTTGTCTCTTAAATTATTTTATTTATAATTTCATAAATTATATCTGCTGTAATTCCCCAAATAACTTCCCCCTGATATTCATATATATATACCTCTCTTTCCCTTCCATTCCAAGGCTTATGATATTTTTCAGGTAAATTATAATATTTAGCTGGAAATTCTACTCTTTTCCCATTAACTTCACAGAAAGGATGCATCTGTACAGTTATTTTTTCAAGTTTAGGAGGGTTATTTCTAA
Organism: Fusobacteriia bacterium 4572_74; assembly: GCA_002084825.1. Classification (GTDB taxonomy): domain Bacteria; phylum Fusobacteriota; class Fusobacteriia; order Fusobacteriales; family Fusobacteriaceae; genus Psychrilyobacter. The sequence continues at coordinate 25,598 of NBMF01000025.1, read as the reverse complement.
AATAATCTATAGGAACTATCAAAATTTCATCCACTTCCTCTATATTTATATTTAAATTTTCTACCTTACATAAGATCTCACCTACATATGCTTCTATCAATACACCAGCAGGTATTATGAGAGTTCCTAATTTCCCTAGTATCTCTATATTTTCAGGAAATATCCCCAATTCTTCTACAGTTTCCCTTACAGCTGTATCTTCAAAATTTTTATCTGTTTTTTCCCATCCTCCTCCAGGAAAACTTATCTCTCCACCTTGTCTTATATTTTTTGATCTTTTTTCTAAAATAAAATTATACTCCCCATCTATCTCTATAATACTAGCCAATACTGCACTATTAAAAAATTTTTTTCTTCCTATTATTCCATCATTTAGTTTTTTTCGTATTTTTTCTCTATCCATCGAAATTCCCTCCATTTGTCAAAAAAAATTAATGATGAATTATAGCATCATTTTAATCTTATTACTATATTCAAAAAATATTTGATTTTTTTTATTTCATAGATCATCAAATTAAATGCAACACTAGGCTTCACCCAAGAATTATTTAAATCCTAAAATTTCCTTTCCGTTGTCTGATGTAAATATTTTTTACACACATCATTACATTATACAATTTTAATATTATGTTTTTATAATATTAATTGATTTTTTATCATTTATATGATATCCTTAATTATAAAGGGTTAAAGTGCATTATTATAAAATATTTAAAAGAGTATTTTCGAACACTTAAATTACTAATTTCACAAACATTATAATAATTTTTAACTGTGTCCTATAACCAAACGAATTGAAAACTTTATTTGTAGATTTTTTTTAAATCTATATAATAAAATTTTCACATATATTATAAGGGGGAATAAAATGAAAAAACAACTATCAACGTCATTTAAATTAATCGCTTTAGGATTATTAATCTCAGGTTCTGCATATGCAACCAATGGAATGCTTAGTACTGCTAGAACTGCTAGATCAGCAGGTATGGGAGGAGCTAGTGTTGGTGTAATCGGTTTTGCATCAGCTGTAGATACAAATCCAGCAAACTTATCATACCTAAATTCTAGTACTTTAAATTTTACTATGAGTGTTTTAGATCCTACAGTAGAAGCTACTCAAGGTGGAGATACTAAAAAAGCTAAATCTCAACAATATCCAATTCCTACATTTTCATATGCCTATGTAAATCCTAATTCAAATTGGACATATGGAATAGGTGCTTATGCACAGGGTGGAATGGGAGCTAGCTATGATGATATTTATGGAATGGGTCCAGTTGGAACACATGAGTCAGAGGTTGGTTATGGAACTCTTAACCTAGCTGCATCCTATGCTATAACACCTCAATGGTCTGTAGGTATAGCACCATTCATGTCTTATTCTTCGATGGAAATGAAAACTCCAATTAATGTAAAAATGATGCGAGATGGCTCTCCAATCCCAAATAATAAACATGATGGTTCCGCGAAGATGGCATGGCCTTCTGAGTTAACATTAGGAACATCTTACCATATTACAAACAAACTAATATTTGCTACTGATGTAAAATGGGTAGGTTGGAAATCTGCTATGGAAAAAATGGAAATTTCAAGTGATGCACTTGGACCTAATGGAACAATGGATATGCCTTTAAACTGGGACGATCAAATGGTTTACTCAGTGGGAATGGAATATTTAGCTGCCGATACTCTTAGAATCAGACTTGGATATAACTATGGAAAAAATCCTGTTCCAACCAGTACAATTATGCCATTATTCCCAGCGATAGTAGAACACCATATTACAGCAGGTCTTGGATATGATGTAAATCCTAATTTTACTATCAATGGAGCTATCGTATATGGATTTAATAACTCTTCAACAAAAACTGATACAGCTGATGCATTAGCCGGATTCTCTGGTACTGAATCTTCATTACAAACAACTACTTACTCACTTGGTTTCACATATAGATTCCCTAATGACCTTAATGGTGACAAAAGAAATGAATATTGCTATTAATTAGCTATTGTTAATTAACAGTTAGTAGTTTATATAGAAAAAAATCATCCTTAATTGGATGATTTTTTTATTTTATATTCTGACACAAATAACCAAGGAGATATTATAGAAAACTTTTGATTTTTAAACCCTTCTGTATTAAATAATTTATCTAAACTCCTCTTAGAATACATCTTATAATCTCCACTTTTACTATATGGCAGATATAAATTAATTATCTCTGTAATAATTGGAAGGGTAAATATATCCCCTATTATTACCCTTCCCTCTGAACTTAAAACTCTTTTTATTCCCTTTAGAGTCAACTCTGGAGTCGAATAATGATGAAATGAATTTAAGCAGACTATCAGGTCTATACTTCCCTCACTATAGGGTAAATAACTACTATCCCCAAGGGTAAACCCACATTTTTTTATATTTTTAGAGTCAGCTAATTCCAACATTTTGTCAGATATATCCAATCCATAGAGAATGTTATTTGAATTTAACCCCCTTAATTTTTGCAAAAACCTTCCATCTCCGCATCCTAAATCAAGGATGGTTGTTTTATCGTCTATAACTATATTTTTTAGGATATACTTATCTAATTTTTCTGAATTACCATAATTAGTATTTGCAGCCTTATCAAAAAAAATCTTAGATCTTTCACTGTGATTATTCTTTCCCATCTGTTAGTATCCCGTATTTTTCTAGGTTTACGACCCTCTTAGCCTTTTGACTCAATCCCAAAATTCCCCATTTATCAAATGATCCTCTTAATTTTAGAGTATTTTCATCTAATAATTTGGCACTCCCATGATACATCTTTCCATTCCAAGAATCATAGATCCATCCATCTTGTAATTTACCATTTTTTTCAAATAATTCTCCTACAACTGGCAGCCCCATAACTTTTCTACTTTCTACTCTCAAGCTCTTATCTGAATTATTTCTATCATATTGCTCTATTCCTTCCATCTTATCCCCTTCAGGATAATATAGATCTTTCAGCCAGGCAACTTGACCTATATATTCACCATTTTCAGCCTTTTCAATATGGATGATAAATTTCCCCTCCGGCATCATCCAATAGCCTGTATATCCATCTTGTGTAAATGTTAAACTAGTCATAAAAAGCATAAATCCCAAAATTATTTTTTTCATTTTCTTCCTCCTCTTTATAAATATTCCAAAGATTTTCTAATCCCCTTATCTTAAATAGGTGAAACAGTAATTTCATGCCTAATTTTTTATTGATTGGATAGCCTATCTCCTCTAACATATTAAAACTTTCCATAGAATAACCCATGATTTTCTGTAAATATTCCTCTGTAACAGAAGTCTCTAAAATATCCAAATTAGCTGCAGTCTCCTCATCTATCTCTAATCTCTCCATGAAAAATGAAGTAGCTAAATTTATCTTTTGAGCACAAAAATCCTCTCCCATATCACAGAGGTCATCCAACCCTTGTAAAGACATCCCTAAATTATATAATATAGTTGATATATCTTTAAATTCATCATTTCCCTCCAGACATAATGTATCAAATATATACTTTCAAGTACTTTGTTGCTTATCCCTGTATTTTCTACATCCAATTCAAAGATAATTTTTTCTAAATTCTTTTGAAGTAGAAGGGTTAACAGAGTATTTTCTGTTGTTTTCTCCTTTATCCCATTTAAAAATATGACTCCCTTACTCTCATTATCTATAATATTATCTGTACAGGTTATTATTCCTCTAAGGGAGAATAAACATTTCCCATATTTAACTATATCTTCTTTTTCAGCTTCTAAAAATTCTATTAAACTCAACATAAATATAGAAAAAAAATTTTTTTTAAAATTTTCTTTTAAATTTTCTTCCTGTATCTCTATTTTATCAAAAAAAGATAGTTCAGATAGATCTTTTCTTACATCTTTTATCACTTTATTATATATTTTATTTGATTTTAAAAGCTGTTTCATAAATTTACTAGTTGTATACATCTATTACCACCCTATTCTTTTCATATTAAAATTTTATTGCTAATTTTTTGACTTTTTCTAGATTTTTTTCAAAATTTTGTTTTGTTTTTTCCGGTGATTTATCCACATTTTCAAGTATGAAACTCTTAAAATCTTTTATTCCTATAAATCTAAATATATATTTTATATATCTCATATCAAATGTAATCAGTGAAAGTGGGAATGGGTATCCTCCTCCTCTAGATCCTAAATAAATTGTCTTTTTTCCTTTTGCAAGACCAATAGGAATTCCCAATTTACTATATTCAAAAGTAATTCCTTTTACCGTTATAAGGTCTATATAAGATTTTAAAATCGCTGGAATTGAAAGATTCCACATAGGAGAACTAATTATATATTTATCATATTCCATAAATTTATTTGCTGTTTCCACCATAAGCCCTTTTCTCTCAAATGAATCACATAGGATCTCATAATCTACATGTCGACATCCCCTATCATGGAGATTTAGTTCTGTCACTTCATCCTTTGGATTATTTTTTATATATTCCCCTATAAATGCTTTAGCAAGTTTATGGGAAACTGATTTATCTTCTGGTTTTGGGCTCGCTTTTATATACAATACTTTCATGCAACCTCTCCTTTGTTGTTTTTATAATTTTTATAACTTAGCTATACTATTATCCAATCTTTTGTTTTATTTTTTTTACAAAACAGCATAAAAATTATTATAGTTACAATATTAAAGATAACACAAAATTATTAAATTTCATATTAAAAACTATATAAAAAGAGGACTCTCCCTAAAGAAAGTCTTCAAAATTATATTATTTTACTTTCCTATTACTTAGTTCCAAATATTCTGTCTCCACAATCTCCTAATCCTGGATAGATATATGAATTTTCATCTAATCCTTTATCTATCTTTCCTACAAAGATATTTACATCAGGATGTTTTTCAATTACTTTGGCAATTCCTTCAGGAGCTGCTATGATACACATAAATGAAATATCTTTTACACCTGCTTCTTTAAGGTAATCGATTGAATAGATTGCTGATCCACCAGTTGCAAGCATAGGATCTACTAATAAAACTTTCATCTCAGCTATATTTTCTGGTAATTTACAATAGTAGTATACTGGTTGTAATGTTTTTTCATCTCTGTACACTCCTATATGCCCTATTTTAGCCGTTGGAATAAATGTTGTGATTCCTTCTACCATACCTAGTCCTGCTCTTAAAATAGGAACTACAGCTACCTTATCAGCTAATACTTTAGCTGTTGTTTTCATTATCGGAGTTTCTACCTCTACATCTTTTAATCTGAAGTCCTTTGTAGCTTCATAGGTCATCAATCCTGCTATTTCCGTTAAAGTTTCTCTAAATAATTTTGTTTCTGCATCTTTATTTCTAAGTAAAGTTAATTTATGTTGTACTAATGGGTGGTTAATTTCTATTACTGACATTTTTTACCTCCTAATTTTTTTATACTTATTTTTCCCTAAAAAAATAGGACTTTAAAAAAAGTCCTACTTTTATTATTTCTTAAGGTTGTATCTTTTGTTAAACTTATCTACTCTACCAGCAGCATCAACGAATTTCGCCTTACCTGTATAGAATGGATGACACTCAGAACAAACAGCTACATTTAAAGTTTCTTTTGCATATGTTGATCTAGTTTCAAATTTGTTTCCACATGAACACTCAACGTTAATTAAGTGATAATCAGGATGAATACCTTTTTTCATTCTAGTCACCTTCCTTTTATAAAAATTTTTTATTCACGAGAATAATTATATCAGAAAAACCATATAAATTCAAGTGTTTTTGTAAATTTAATTTACTTGACAAATTTTTACTAATTTAAATCATTTAATTTCCAATTATAGTCTAGATACTTTATTTTCTTATTCTCAGAAATACCTAAGTATTCCCTAACATTTCCAAAATCTCCCTTATACCATTTAAAAATTTTAGATAGGTATACGGTATTCCCCTCTCTATAGATTCCCTTATTTTTTTCCTCCATAAATTTTAACTTCTGGTCTAAAAGCTGCATATCCAAATCCTCACCACGATAACCACTCATTTTTAAATTTGGACACGAGATCGATGCACATACTATGGCAAAATGGATGAGTTCATCTTCGGTTTTTCTTAAAATTTTATTTTCTATTTCCCCCAAAGAATATATCCTATCTTCCACCTCTATAATTTCTTTATTCCAAACCGATTTAAATACTGATCCTGCATCTTTGATTCCATTTATAGGATAGTTATCCACGATCATCTTAACTGCTCCTATATTATAGGTATTTATCCAAAATGCCTTCAATTCATCTCCCTGTATTTTTTGAATTTCTACACCCTTGACCTCTTTTAATAATTTTTCAAACTTAAGATCCTCCTTCAGTCTCCTATAATCTACTACCATTAAAGTTATGCCATCTTTTTCCCCAATAGATGTATAGTTTTGTAGGAGTTCATCCCAGGTATCCAAATAATCTGCCATAGTCAGACTCGTCACAATAAAAAATAAAATCACTATTTTTTTCATCTTTCCACCTCCAAAATTTCCTATCTATTTTTTCTATAAATATTTTTATTTCCCTTTTAAATTTTATTTTTTTGATTTTATAATATAATGGTATAATAACTGAGTATTAAATACTGAATGTTAAGAATTAAAATCTATCATATAAGAATCATAATGGGTAAAGTAAAAAATAACAAGAAGAAAAATCTATACAACATTAAAAATAGGAGATAATAATGGCAAAAAATAAATTTTACGCATATGTAATTGAAAATATAAATGAAACTGGTATATTGACATCCTGGCCAGAATGCCAAAATAAAGTTAAGGGTAAAAAAGCTAGGTATAAAGGTTTTGTAACTAAATTAGAAGCCGAAAAATGGTTAGATGCAGGGGGAAACTATAAAAAAAAATTAAATAAGTTTTATGCCTGTTTTTATACCCATTCAAATACTGGTGTAATCACTAACGATTGGGATGAATGTAAAACCCTTACCCGTGGCGGAAATACCCGTTATAAGTCATTTAAAAGTCGTAAAGAAGCCCAAAACTGGATAGCAAATGGAGGAGTCTACGAAACCAAAGAAATGCTCCAAGAAAAACTACCTATAGGAATTTATTTTGATGCTGGAACCGGCCGTGGTATTGGTACTGAAGTCAGAGTAACTGATAAATATGGAAATTCCATACTCCATCATTTTGTACCTCAGGAAAAAATAAATCAATTTGGTAATTACCTGACTAAACCAGGAAGTACCAATAACTTTGGTGAACTTTTAGGATGTTATATAGCTCTAAATATAGCTCTAAAAGAAGGAGAAAAAAATATCTATGGAGATAGTAAATTAATCATAGAATATTGGTCAAAAGGACGGATAAAAGCAGAAAATTTAAGTATTGATACTGTCGAATTGGCTAAAAAGGTAGTAAAACTTCGAAGAGAGTTTGAAAAATTAGGAGGAAATATTGCCCACGTATCGGGAGATATCAACCCTTCAGATCTAGGATTTCATAGGTAGGTGATTATAATCAGAGAATTTACATTATTTAGTAGAGAACACTTTTTTTATATTTTTGGCTATGGCGGTTTAGCTATTTTAGCTTTTTATTTGCCTAAAATATTTAAACTTGATATAGATAAATTTGCCAAAATTTCTGGATATTTTATTTTAATAGATAAATTTATTGAATTAATTTATAGATATATTATTTTTAAGGAACCATTTACCAACCTTTTACCGTTTAATATGTGTAATTACACCCTGGTTTTAGCAGCTTTTATGATGATATTTAGATCAAATAAGCTCTTTAACCTTGTTTATTTTTGGAGTATTGGAGCTATCTTAGCTATATTGACACCAGATATCAGAATTGCTTTTCCAAATTATTCAAATATTAGTTTTTTTGTAACACATTACTATATCTATTTTGCTATGTTTTATGGTTTAAAATACTTTAGGTTTACCATTACTTTTGATTCTTTAAAAAAATCATATATATATATCAATGGAATAATGCTAGTGCTGTTCCCTCTTAATTTTTTACTCAATACAAACTATATGTTTTTAAAGGCAAAACCTCTAAAAAGTCCCATAGACTACCTAGGCCATTGGCCGTATTATATAATCTCTTTAGAAGTAATTATGATAATCTTATTCACACTAATGTATCTGCCATTCAGAAAAAAGCACTAAAAACTCTATAGTTTTTAGTACTTTTTTTTACTTCCACATCAAAATATTCCAGTGTAGAAAAAATTTAAATATTATAGACCTCTAGACATCGATAATCTATCATAACAACCTCCTATATATCTAGCCTATACCCTATACCCAATGTCAACCTAAAAAACTCTACCTTACCATCATATTTTCCATCTAATTCATTTTTATTATATTGATAACTAAGATCAATTATCGTATTTTTATATTCAATCCCTCCCCCTAAAGAATAATAAAATCCTGTTTCTGTTATAACACCAGTTCTATCTAAATCTGCCCTGGTATAGGGTATAGATACACCTAGATTTAATTTTATATATGGTTTATATATACTTTCTTCATTAAACCTATATTTCACAGTAGCATAAATAGGTATAGTATCGATTATTCCATAATCTGCTCCATCTATTCTTATTTCACTTCCTCTTTGATAGCCTGTTCCTAAACCAGTTATCAAATTTGAAATAGGTTCATGGACTAATTCTACAATAAATTCATACCCCTCCCCTTGGGACTCGCTCTCGTTTCTAAAATTGGTTTTATTAACCTCTTTGTATTTCCCTGCTAAATTTCCACCTATCCTAAATTCTAACTCATCTGTATCTTCTGCCAGACCCACAATAGAATATATAAAAAACATCAACATGTATAATTTTTTCATAATATCACCCTATCTATTTATTTATTTTTTTTAAACATTTCATATTCTACTACAAATATATTTCTATTCAATTTATTCTACCACAACTTTGCTTTTCCTTTAAACAAAAATTGAACATCAAAAAAATGATGTTTTATAACCTTTTTTAAATTTTTATGATTTTTTTCAAAAAAAATTTGACTTTTGATTTTTTTTAGTGTATTAATATAATAAGATAGATAGTTGGTAGTTTCAAAAAGTTAATTTAATTTTGGTTAATGTCGGTCATTAAGATTATCATTATTAGAAGTTAATGTTTTTTGTTAAAATGTATTTTGAAAATAACAAGGGTAATAGAATAAATAGGGGATGATTCATTAATTATTCGTACAAAGTAATTAGTAGCTTCATGTTAAACCAACTAGTTGTAGGTAAAAAAATAAAGAATAAATTTACAAATAACAGATAACTATTGAGAGTTATTCGTTATGTTACAGAGTTCAAAAATAACCCCTTCTAGATGATGGTTATTGATTTCAAATTTAAAATAACAACCAACTAATTGTGAGTTGGATATTATTTTAAAAAAAAAGTATTAAACATAGAAATTTAAAAGTATTAGAGTAAAAAGTTAAAAATTAAAAAATTATTGTATTTCTATTAGTATATTTAATGTATTTTTAAAACTATCTATCTATGAAAAAGGAACTCCTAAGAGTTCCTTTTTCATTTGTCTAACCTTTAACTATTATTTCTTGAATAAATGAAATTACTTCTTCTGCTTTTACTTCAAAAGCTTCATTAGTTTTTCTAATCTTAATTTCTACTAATCCATCCTTAGCTCCTCTTCCAACTATTAATTTAATAGGGAATCCGATTAAGTCTGCATCTTTAAATTTAAATCCCGGTCTTTCCTTTCTGTCATCAATTACAGTATCGATATTTTTATTCACTAATTCAGCGTATAATTTTTCTGCTAATCCTAATTGATCTGCATCTTTTATATTTGCAGGAATTACATCTACTAAGTAAGGAGCTATTGACATAGGCCAAATAATTCCATTATCATCGTTATTTTGCTCTATTGCAGCTGCCATAGTTCTAGAAACTCCTATACCATAACACCCCATAGTCATTGTCTTTGTCTTCCCATTCTCATCTAAATATGTAGCTCCCATACTTTCAGAATATTTCTTTCCAAGTTTGAATACGTGACCAGCTTCTATTCCTCTAGCACTTTCCAATACTCCCTCGCTACATCTAGGACATCCTTCTCCAGCTTTTACGCTCCTAACATCTCCTACAATATCAGCAGTATAGTCTCTACCATAGTTTACGTTGATATAGTGTGTATCCACTTGGTTTCCACCGGCAGTATGGTTTATAATCTTAGTTACACTCTCATCAGCAACAAGTATCATATCGCCTAGTTCAATATTATATGGTCCCATATAACCTTTTATCAAATTATTAGCGATTAAATCTGTTTCACTTAACATAACTAGATCAGTTTCATTTAATAAGTTCTTAAGTTTAACCTCGTTTATCTCATAGTCTCCTCTTTGTAAAACCATGTAAGCTTTTAATGATAAAGTATCCATATAAGTGATAGCTTTTACAGTTTGAGAAGTTTCTATTTCTAAAAATTTAGCAATATCTTCTATTTTTGAAACATCAGGAGTATCCAATAATTCTGCTGGTTTTAAGTCTTCTTTTGAATTAGAATTTTCTTTAACAACACTCTCTGCTTTTTCAAGGTTAGCTGCGTATCCACAAGTATTACAATAGATTATTTCGTCCTCACCAGATTCAGCTAATACATGAAATTCTTGTGATCCGCTTCCTCCGATAGCTCCTGAATCTGCTTCTACAGATCTAAATTCAACTCCACATCTTTCAAAAATTCTACTATAAGCTGCTTTCATATTTTCAAATTCATCATCTAAAGATTTATCCGTTGCATGAAATGAATAAGCATCCTTCATTAAGAACTCTCTTCCTCTCATAAGTCCAAATCTAGGTCTTCTTTCATCTCTAAATTTAGTTTGAATTTGATAAAGACTAAGCGGTAAAGATTTGTATGATGATATATCATTCCTGATTATATCTGTAATTACTTCTTCATGAGTAGGACCTAATATAAAGTCTCTACCATGTCTATCTTGAAGTCTCATCATTTCCGGTCCCATTGCATCCCATCTTCCAGTCTCTTTCCATAATTCTGCTGGTTGTAATACTGGCATAAATATTTCTTGAGAACCTGCTCTATCCATCTCTTCTCTAACTATTTTTTCAACCTTTCTTAATGCTCTATACCCTAAAGGAAGGTATGTATACACTCCACTTGCTAATTTTTTTATCATTCCTGATCTCAACATCAATTGATGACTGACTACCTCAGCATCTTTTGGTGTTTCTTTCAATGTCTTTGCATACATCTTACTGAATCTCATATGATCTAATCCTCCTAATATTTTAATGAAATTTTATCTTCCATCAATAATTTTAAATTAATAAATTATTTTATCTTGTAATTTTTCTTATCTATTATTATATCAAGTTTGTTTTGGTTTATCAAAATTTTTATTGATATATGAAAAATTTCTATAGTTTATACCGATTTATACCTGCTTAATTCTCAAATCTTCAAAATAAATTAGAAACTTATCTTTTTTTAAAATGTTGATTCAAATATATATTTAACCTATGTGTACTTTCATATATAATCTTCATACTTTTTAACTCTATAGCTCCTACAACTCCAGTGTCATAACTTCCGCAGTCTATAGATATTTTTTGGTCATCAACAAAATGGATCTTTCCGTCTAAGTTAGGAGTATGTCCATAAACTATAATTTTATTGGTTTTTAGGAGGGGATGATCTATAAAATCACCCCTTATCCATGTCATCTCATAAGGAATTTGATCTTCAATTTTTTTTTTAGGATTTATCCCTCCATGGACTACAAAATATTTTCCCAGATCCACAGCTATGGGCATATTTTTCATATACTTTAAGTGTTTATTCAGAATATCATATCTTTTCTTGTAGGAATCAACAGTCTGTCTTCCTCCATTTCTATACCAGGCAAATATTTCCCCCTCTTCAATGGCATTAACCATCATATCTTCGTGGTTGCCAAAGGTATGAATTATATTTAACCCGTCATGGATCAGTTTCTCTATTGTTTCATACATCCCAAAGCTAGAAGGACCATGGTCACAGGAATCACCATTTATAATCAATAGATCTTTTGCTGTCAATTTAATCTTATCCAATAATTTTAAAAACAGATCATGATATCCATGGATATCACTTATAACCCATACCCGGTCATAATCTTCCATATTTAACTTTACTATATTCATAAATTTACTCCTATTTAATTTCATCCACTTTAAATTTTTCTACGATATCCATCCTCAATGTATTTTTTTGTATCTCTCCATCATACTTTTTTAGATACTCTATGGAGATATCTCTGACCAATTTTATAGTTTTTACGTCGTAGACTATATCCACAAATTTTAGATCCGACATCCCACTTTGACGGGTTCCGAATATTTCTCCTGGCTTACGAAGTTTTAGATCTTCCTCGGCTATTAAAAAACCATTCCACTCCTACCTCTATTACTGTAGTAGATACGAGTATCTGTATCTTATTTTTTTTAAATTTATTCATAATCTCTTCTTTTTCTTTATTTTTCATCTTACCATGAAGAAGTCCTATCTCAAATTCAGAAAATCTACCTACCATCTCTTTATAAAGTTCTGTAGCAGAAGTTGCAGCCATTTTTTCACTTTCTTCAATAAGAGGAGCTACAATATATCCCTGCCTTCCATTAACTAATTGTTTTCTAATAAAATCATAGGCTTTTTCTAAATCGTTATCAGATTCTATCCACTTGGTTTTTATAGGGATCCTCCCTGGAGGTAATTCATCTATAATAGATACATCCAAATCCCCATAGATACTAAGAGCCAGAGATCTTGGGATAGGTGTCGCACTCATAACTAGTAGATTAGATATCTCTCCTTTATCTCTTAGTTTTTTCCGTTGTTCTACTCCAAATCTATGTTGTTCATCTACCACAATAAGTCCCAATTTATGAAAAATTACATGATCCTCAATAAGAGCATGAGTTCCTACTACTATATCAACAACTCCCTCTTTTATTTCAGATAATAATTTTTCTCGTTTCTTACCTTTTATACTCCCTGTAAGGATTTCTACTCTTATGCCTAATTCAGCCAAGTCATCTACCACTGATAAATAATGTTGTATAGCTAAAATCTCTGTAGGAGCCATAATTACCCCTTGATAAGAATTTTCTACAAGATATAAAAGCATTAAAACAGCTACAATTGTTTTCCCTGATCCTACATCCCCCTGAATCAATCTATTTACGATTTTACCCCCTGATAAATCCTTATATATCTCTGTAATCACTTTTTTTTGTGCCTTGGTTAAATCAAACTCCAGGCTGTTTAGATATTTTTTCACCATATGTCTGTCATCATTCAGCTTATATTTAGAGTTGTTATTGGCATCCAATTGAAACCTTTTAGACAGAATTCCTAATTCTAAAATTAGAAGTTCCTCTACAGCCATCCTATTTTCAGCTTCCTCTATCTCCTTCAAGTTTTTTGGCAGATGAATTTTTAGAATTGCTTCTTTTCTCCCCATCAATTTATATTTTTCTAATATTTCTTTGGGAATATTTTCCTCTATATATGAAATATACTTTTTTATTGTATCTCTTATTATTTTACGTAATCCATTTTGAGATAAATTTCTATTGCTGCTGTAGATAGGTTTTATCTCCTCACTTAATTTACCGCTGTATTTCCTGTATTCCGGACCAACAATCTGAAAGTTATATCCCCTCTTTACATTCCCGATAAATACATATTCCTCTCCTCCCTGAAGACTTTTCTTTAGATACGGCATCTGAAACCATACCAGATCCAGCATCCCAGTCCCGTCGGTAATACGAGCTACAGTCATGATTTTACGGGTTTTAGTTTTCCTGTTTTCCACCGAAATAATCCTTCCGATTACCACCACATATTCTTCCGACCTGATCTCTCCTATTTTCTTTATATTGGATCTGTCCTCATAGGTTCGTGGGAAGAAATATATCAAATCCATGATGGTATTTATTCCCAGATTTTTTAAGGCAGCTATAGTTTTTTCTCCTACACCCTTTATATCTAAATTTTCTATTTTATTGTATAAGTCTTTGTACATAAGTTCCTCCATTCATTCTTTGCTTGTCCAAATAACGGAATCAAGAAAGAACACCCGTAAAAAAATTATTATTCCATATTTAATTATTCATAAAAAATCGATCTCTTCCCTCTGAATAACTGCCCTTTCTCTTTATCTTCCCGTTATAAAAATAATATGTCCACTCTCCGTTTGATTTCCCATCTTTAGAATAACCTCTACTCTCTATATTATCCTTGTCATAATATAAAACAGCTTCCCCTGTGTAGGATTTATATCCATCAAGAGTATAGATTATTTCCTTTCTAAACTCTATTTTTTTACTCTTCTCTTAGTATACCACAAAGTTTTTTTAGTTGACATTCCCATCTAAAAAAGGTATTATTTATTTATTAATCAATAGTTATATCTTTTTTATCCTTTAATTCTGTATTAAAATATAGAATCAGAGGAAAAACATATATACTTGACCAGTCATCTCGGCTGGTCTTTTTTTATTTTAGGAGGGAACCATGAAAAAAATAATATCAGGAATACAGCCAATTTTTTTATTTTAGGAGGGAACCATGAAAAAAATAATATCAGGAATACAGCCAAGTGGAATCTTACACATAGGAAACTATTTTGGTGCAATACAACAATTTATCAAATTTCAAGAAGAAAACGACTGTCTATTCTTCGTAGCGGATTACCATGCTCTTACATCTTCTTCGGATGCAGATGCACTGCGTAAAAACACTAGAGATGTAGTTTTAGACTACTTAGCATTAGGAGTAGATCCTACAAAGGCCAGTATCTTTATCCAGTCCCATATACCAGAACATACAGAGCTTATGTGGGTACTGTCTAACCTTACGCCTATGGCACTTTTAGAAAGAGGTCATTCATTTAAGGATAAAAGTGCTCGTGGTATCTCATCCAATACAGGATTATTTACATATCCAGTACTTATGGCCGCAGATATCTTAATGTATGATATAGATATGGTTCCTGTTGGAAAAGATCAAAAACAACATCTAGAAATGACTCGTGACATAGCTACAAAGTTCAATGATAAATACGCTGATATTTTTAAACTCCCTGAACCTATGATCGTAGAAAGTACAGCTGTAGTTCCTGGAGTAGATGGAGCTAAGATGTCAAAATCATACGGTAATACCATCGATATGTTTGCTTCTAAAAAGATATTAAAGAAACAAGTAATGAGTATTGTAACTGATTCTACACCATTAGAAGATCCTAAAGATCCAGATAATAATGTAACTACTCTATATAAATTATTCGCTACCCCTGAAAAGTTAGATGAGATGAAGGAAAAATTCAGAGCAGGTAACTATGGATATGGTCATGCTAAAAAAGAACTTTTGGAAGCTATCCTAGAACACTTTGCAGAAGCAAGAACTAGACGTGAAGAGTTAGTTGCTAATCCTGAATATGTAGATAGAATCTTAATTGAAGGTGCTAAGAAAGCCCGTGCAACAGCTAAAGCTAAGATGATAGAAGTTAAAAAAGCAGTAGGGCTAATATAATAGAAAAAGCTAGGAATTCCAAATGGAATTCCTAGCTTTTTTATTACTCTTATATAAGAAAATTCTATACTGTTACTTCTTCCTCTTTCTTATTATATACCTTATCTTTTACCGCTAAGAATACTCCTCCTATAACTACTGCTATAGCAATCCCTGCATACTTAGACATCATTACCGGTAATCCAAATCCAATTGGTGCCATCATGATAAATGCGATACATACAGATGTCATGAATACTGCCGGGATATATGTAATCCAGAAATTTTTCTTTTCACTTACAAAGTAAGCTGTAGCAGTCCATAATACCATAGTTGCGATCAATTGGTTAGTGAATCCAAAATATCTCCACACAATGTTGAAGTCTACTTTTGAAAGGAAGAATCCAATAACAAATAATGGTATAGCTACTAATAATCTATTTTTCATAGAGTGTTGTTCAAAGTTAAGTGCGTCTGCTATTGTAAGTCTAGCACTTCTAAATGCTGTATCTCCAGATGTGATAGGTGCTGCTACTACTCCAAATACTGCTAATGCTCCTCCAACTTTTCCTAATAATGAGTTAGATATTACATTTACAATTGCTGCTGCATTTCCGTCAAATCCTGCTAATCCTTTTATTCCTCCAAAGAATGCCATTGCTGCTGCTGCCCATACTAATGCTACTACACCCTCTGCAATCATAGAACCATAAAATACACCTCTACCTTGCTTTTCATTAGTTAAACATCTTGCCATAAGCGGTGATTGAGTTGAATGGAATCCTGATATTGCTCCACATGCTATTGTGATAAATAACATTGGGAATATAGGGGTTTTCATAGGTGTCGCCTGCATATTTGTTATATTACCAAATAATTCCGGGATCTCAAATCCTCCTACAAATAACATAACTCCTACACCAGCTGCCATGAATAACAGTGCTGCTCCGAACAATGGATAGATCTTAGCTATTATCTTATCTACTGGTACTAATGTTGCTATTAAATAATAAGCAAATATGATATAGATTAACATTTGAACATTCAATCCTGTTAATCCATGTAAGATGGTTGCAGGTCCTGCTACAAATACTACTCCTACTAATACCAATAATACTACAGATATAACTCTCATTGCCATTCTATAAGGTTGTCCTAAATATTTCCCAACTAATTCTGGTATTGATTTACCATCGTTTCTAAGTGATAACATCCCTGACATATAGTCATGTACTCCACCTGCAAATATTGATCCAATTACAATCCATATAAATGCTACCGGTCCGAATAAAGCTCCTGCAATGGCTCCAAATATTGGTCCTAATCCTGCAATATTTAAAAATTGAATCATAAATATTTTCCAACCTGGTAATGGTATAAAGTCTACTCCATCCTCTAATCTAATTGCCGGTGTTTTTGCTTTTGGATCTATTCCAAATACCTTCTCAACAAACTTCCCATAAAATAAATGACCTAAAACTAATAAAACTATCGATAATAAAAAAGTAATCATATCGTCCTCCTAAATAAATTTAATATACTTGATATGATTATTATACATTTATTAAAGATTCAAGGTGTAGTTTTGAAATGAAATACAAAATTTCAAACATTAAATACAAATATTCATCATGAAATGCATTTCGAAATTATGAACTTTATCGAATCGTATAGTTTTATTTTAGAACATTTAGCATATTAATTTATTTTATATTCAATAAATTTCTAAATTCCTTTATCTTATTCCGACTCACAGGAACTTCTATATCTAAATCCTCTATCTTTAGATTATACGTACTGTTAAACCATGGTATTATTTCCTTAATCTTATTTATATTTACGATATATGATCTATGGGTTCTAAAAAATATATTCGGAAGTTCTCCCTCTAAATCAGATATTTTCTGCTTGGAAAAATATATCTCACCCTTAGCATATACCTTTGTCTCCCTTTCACAAGCTTCAAAAATATAAATTTCATCTAAAGATAAAACATGCATTTTCTCACCTTTCCACAGAGTTAGCCTATTTATATATTTCTCTTCCTTAGGTTTTTCTGCTATGTTTTTCTCTATTAAACTATCTAAAGTTTTCATTATCCTTTCTTCAGAATATGGTTTCAATATATAATCAAAAGCCTTTATACTGAAAGCATCTACTGCATATTCACCATATGCGGTAATAAATATAATCCGTGGTTTAATTTCAAATTTTGAAATTAATTTGGCTAAGGCCATCCCATTCATATTTGGCATATTTATATCTAAAAATATTATATCTACACTATTTTTTTCAAAAAAATTAAGTGCTGACATAGAATCTTCAAACTCTCCTACAATCTCTAACTCTTTATATTTTTCTATAAAATGCTGAAGCTCCACCCTTGCTGGGTATTCATCCTCTATTATTATACACTTCATTCTTCCTCCCTAATATCAAAAGTTATTCTTGTTCCCTCTTCTAATCTTTCTATTTCTAGCCCTTTTCCATAGATCAATTTTATCCTCCGGTGTACATTATATAGCCCTATCTTGCTGCTTTCAATACTGTCACTATATATTTTATCTATTACTTCTTGATCTATACTCCTTCCATTATTTTCTATGATTACACGTATTTTATCCCCATCTACCCTGTATATTTTTAGAAAGATATCCTTTCCTTTTGTTCCATTTAATACCCCATGCTGTATTGCATTCTCTACCAGGGGTTGAATTGTCAGACTTGGTATCTTTATCCTCTTAACATTTTCATCTATCTCATAGTGCATATTTATTTTATCATAAAATCTAGCTTTTTCTATATTCACATAGGCTTTTACCTGCTCCAATTCCATCTCTATATCCACTAGTTTATTTCCATTGTCTAAATTATATCTAAGATAGGTCGCCAGATCAATTATTGTACTCCTGGCCTGAATAGGATCTATTCTCACAAAGGAAATTATTGTATTCAATGCATTGAATAAAAAATGCGGGTTAATTTGGGTCTGTAATGCTGTTATCTCTGCATCTCTGGCCATCTCCTCCAATTTTTTTATTCTGCTTATCTCAAGCTGGGTAGATATCAGTTCAGATAATCCCAATACTAAATTTTTATTTCTTTCAGATATATAAGAATTTTCCGAGAAATAAACTTTTAATGCTCCGGTTACTTCAACTCCTGATTTAAGTGGTACTATTATAAATGAAATAATATCCTCAGAGATACAATCTAACCTGATCTCTTCCTCGTCATCCTTGTTAACCACTCTGAATTTACCTGTTCTGAGTACTTCCTTTGTGACATTTCCTTTGATTTTTCTATGCATTATTTTATATTCATCATCTTGACTGTAGTATGAAATTATATTCTCCATATCGGTAAACACCACTATTTTAGCACCTAAAGATTCTAATATAGTCCTGCATACAATTTTTAATGAATTTTCATTTACTTCTCTGAAATATGGCAGCGTTTTATTGGCTATTTCCAAAACTAATCTAGCCTCTTCTCCAGCTACTTTGTCTTCTTCCGACATTATATTTTCTGTTATTAGAAGTACTATAGATACACCTAGGGCATTCACCAAAACCATGGGGAAATAGATAGTTTCCACTATATTTAAAGCCAGATAAAATGGTTTTGACATCAGTAATATCAGCCCCATACTAATGTTTTCAATAATAATACCACCTATAAATCCCAATATATATTTATTTTTCATATCGAATTTTTTTAAATAACCCAGTCCCCATCCACCTAAAAAAGTGGCTATACCACAAGGAATCGCTGTTATTCCATAGGGGTCTATCATAATCCTATGTATTCCTGCAGTTAATCCTGTGATAAATCCAATCATAGGCCCACCTATAATCGCTGCTACAACTACACTTATATTTCTCGTATTGGCTATGGCACCATTATAGTCTGTCCCCATATAGGTTCCACCTATAGCCAGCACAGAAAATATTAAAGATAATAACACCATATCTAGTTTTTTATATTTTTCTTTTTTTATTAACCGTTTAAATCCCCTAGCTCTCGACAGAAAAAATGCTATTGTTATAATATAACCCAAACTATTTATTAAATTTCCAACAAGCCCAAACATAGATCCCTCCTTTTTTTTATTTACATATATCTAAAACTATTTTACACTATTAATAAGGGGGTTGCAAAATGTTTATGAGGATTTGATACTATCAAATTGTTGTAGGTGAAATTAAAATAAAAATTTCAACTTTAAAAGTAGTTATTTTCATGGTAAAATTCTTTGAAACACAATCATAATATATAGAAGGAGTTATTATAATGGATGGAAGAAATAGAAATGATATAAAACCCGGTATAGAAGTAGCAATTGTTCTAAAAAATGATCAAAGAAGCGGTAACTTAACTTATGGAATAGTACAAGATCTTCTGACTAACAGTAAGTTTCATCCTCATGGAATAAAAGTAAGGCTTACAGATGGACAAGTTGGAAGGGTAAAAGAGATTACAGTATAGATATATTATTATATTCTTTAAAATAAAAATCCCTCCTAAAATTAGGAGAGATTTTTATTTTTTTCTACGCTTCTGCTTTTACTTTTTCTTTATCTATTTTTTCAATTGTAAATCCTGTATATCCATAAATTATAGCTATAATTGGATTAATTAAGTTCAAGAAACAATACGGAACATAAGTCCACGGTGCCAGCCCTAGGGTAGCAATCATATATGCCCCACATGTATTCCAAGGAATCAATGGTGATGTAAGAGTTCCGGCATCCTCCAATGATCTAGAAAGGTTTTTAGGATGTAATCCTTTTTGTTCATAGGCACCTTTAAACATTCTTCCAGGCACAACTATAGCAAGATATTGATCTCCAGCTACTGCATTTACAAAAATTGGTGTTAATATAGTTACTAATATTAAGTTTCCAGTGGTATGTGCCACAGATAGAATTTTCATTGCTAAGATTTCTAACATTTGTGTTTTTTCCATTATTCCACCTAAGATCATGGCACAAATAATTAATGAAACAGTCCACATCATAGAGTCAAGTCCTCCTCTATTTAATAGGTTATCTACCATAGCCAATCCCGACTCACCTGCGTAACCATAATGCAATGTTGAAAATACCGAACCTAATGAAGCTCCTTGAAAGATTATTGCAGCTATTCCACCTAAGACAGCTCCTCCAAATAATCCAGGTATTGCTGGAACTTTCATTATTACTGCTCCAATTACAATAACCGGTACCAATAATAATAAAAGATTAATATTAAAGTTTCCATTTAAACTGTTTAATATTTTGTCGATCATCTCTGTATTTAATGCTGCTCCTGTATATTTAGCTCCAAGAAATCCAAACAAAATTATAGATATAATAAAACTAGGTATTGTTGTATACATCATATGTTTAATATGAGTAAATAAATCTGTCCCTGCCATTGCTGGTGCTAAATTTGTTGTATCTGATAATGGCGATAATTTATCCCCCATATATGCTCCAGAAATAATAGCACCTGCTACTACATTTCTAGGTATTCCAAGTCCCTCTCCTACACCAATAAGTGCAATACCAACTGTTGCCGCTGTTGTCCATGATGAACCAGTAGCCACAGATACAATAGCACATATAATAAGCGTTGCCGGTAAAAATATCCCCGGTGACAATATCTTCAATCCATAAAAGATCATAGTTGGTACTACACCAGATTGAATCCAAGTTCCTACTACCATTCCGATTATCATAAGAATTATAATAGCACCTAAAGCCATCTTAATAGTTTCAATTACTCCTTCTTCTATCTCACCCCATGTATAATTTAACCCAAATATAGCCACTCCTGCTGCAAAAAATGCTGATACTAAGATAGGTATATGTACATCAATGTGTGCAATCTGAATTGCATAAAATAAACTCCCTATTAAAAATAACAACGGTATCAGTGCGTATATCAGTGTCGTTTTCTTTTTCATCTTACTCCCCATAATCAATTCCCTCCTAATTTATTTATTAATAAATAATAAAAAAGAGCTATCAATAACACTATCAATAACCCCAACACAAAAAAGTTTGACTTTTTTCTCTGTGTTTCGGCAAATTTACCTTTCATTCTAGGATCAATGCTTGTCATGACTAACCTAAAATTACTTTTTAATATTTACGGCCTCTATCTAAATTTTTGTCTTTTAAGAGTTATTTTATAATAATTTATTACCTTTATCAATTTTCATTAAACACTTTTTTTACATAGGGTGATGTGGTTAGCTGTAGAAGGGAACCATAATCTAGCTTAAATTCTACTATATCTCCTACCTTATATTCAATTTTTGAATCAGTTACATCCAACACCAAATGATCACTGCTGGCACCTAATATTATTAATTTTTCATCCATTGCTTTTAGACTAAATTGATCTACATCTTGTTTCCCAATAGCTAAAATAGCCCTTTTTCTCTTTCCCCTATCGATAAATGTAGGTTTTTCCCCAAAGGCATTAAATCCAATTTCCCCAACTGGATAAGATTGCTTTTCCTTTAACTCTATTATTTCTGCCTCTAATTTCACACTGTCATAGAAGCAGCCTTCTAGATCTTTTCCATAAGCCGTTTCTCGACCAAAAATTAGTGATTCTCCAAGCCTTAAGTTATTTATTTTAGAAGGCATGTTGCTTTTCCATAGTAGATCCAAACTACTAGAATTCCCTCCTGATATAACATTTAGCTTTAAATTATACTTTTCCTCTATTAAATCTGAAATTTTTTCTAATTGTCCTAAATTATCGAAACTTGGAATAATTCCTCCGTAGCAAGTTAGGTTCACACCTATTCCCTCTAATTTAATATTTTTCATAGAATTTATTTGTTCCATATATCTTTCTACATCTTCTGGCAGGATTCCTTCTCTCAAATCCCCTAATTCAAGCATCAGTATAATTCTGTGGACTCTATATTGTTTGCCGGCCTCTTCATTTAAAAGAACTATTGTAGATATTTCACTATTTAGACTTATATCTACATGTTTTATTATTTCTTTTATCTGAGACCTCATAGGCAGACGGATCATTATTTTGGGAACATCTAAATTTTCATATTTTTTTAAATTTTTCACTCTAGAATCTCCTAAATATCTAACTCCTCCTTCTACAAATACCTTGGCTATCTCTATATTCCCTGAAAAAACTTTAGTTATTCCCACTACATCTATCTGGAATTCCTTGCATTTTTTTGTTAATTTTTTTACATTTTCTCTTATCTTACTCAGATCTACTACCACCCTTGGGTATTCTGTCATAAAGCTTTCACCTCCTCTATCTTTAAATTTTTTTTTTAGCAATTTAACTGCTGACTTTCCATTATATTTTGAAAAGATTCCCAAAGAAGCCATAATATAATTATTATCTATCCATATTATTGTCTATGACTAAATATTTTTTATTTTAACTTTAATTTATCTTTTTTTCTATTAATTGGAGTAACTCATCTACATATTCAACAGTTTCCATTTCCTTTTCATATATTGGGTTATATTCCACTATATCTATAGATGTTACAGATGCCGTATCTATCATCTCTGATATCAGAATCTTACCCATTTCACGACTAAGTCCTCCTACAACAGGTGTCCCAACAGCTGTTATCTCTATAGGATCTATCCCATCCAGATCAAAACTAATATGTAAATTTCGACCTTTAAAGAATTTTTTTACCTCTCCTAAAGCTTTTTCAAATCCCATCTCTACTATCATTTCCCAGGTATAATTTTTAATTCCCAGCTTATTTATCAATTTTTCTTCTTCTTCATCTATATCTCTCGTTCCAAATAATATTACATTTTCTGTTTTTACCTTAGCTCCTTTATATAAACAATCTATCAATTTAGAATGTCCATATCCTACCGAGATAGCTAATGGCATCCCATGTATATGTCCTGTATTACTTATTTCAGGAGTGTTCATATCTCCATGAGCATCCATCCATAATATTCCGATTTCTTTTTCTTTGGATACCCCGGCTATACTCCCTATGGCTATAGCATGATCTCCTCCCAGACTAATAGGAAAATCTCCATCCTTTATTATCTCATTTACACTCACGGCCAATTCTTCACAAGTTTTTGCTATTGTATTCAGATATTTAGCATCCTTTATTGAAAAATCTTCTAATTCTTTTTTCACTTCTAATATCTCTATCTTATCTCTATATTTTGGATATTTATCTATAAAATTTTTTATACTAAATTCCAAACCGCACCTATTGGCTCCAAAGTTTAACGGCACCCCTATTATTTTTGTTTTCAAAAAATCAACTCCTTAATTTTTATTTTATATCATCACTATCTTAATATTTCTTATTTTTTATCTCCTTTGACGATCTTAGGTCGAATTGATAATTTATAATTAACTCCTTTACCCTTACTTCCCCTCAATTTATGAGTACTTAAGTTACAATTCTATCTTATCTAACACTTCATCCTTTATTTCTATAATTTTATTACCTTTTTTATACACTCTAGGAACTCTTTTACTTACATTGCATAAGACTTCATAACTTATAGTCCCCAATATATTTGCTATCTCCTCTGTAGTCACCTTATTGTACTCATCTTCTCCGAATAAGATAACTTCATCGCCTCCATCTACATCTATGTCTGTAACATCCACTACAAATTTATCCATACAGATGGCTCCCACCACTTTTGCTACTGCATTTTTGCCCTTGATAATCACTCTTCCTTTATTACTGAGTCCACGACTGTATCCATCTGCATATCCGATTGGTATCAATCCTGTCTCAGATTTTCTATTTACCGTATATGTAAGCCCATAACTTATGGATTCTCCTTTTTCCAATGTTCTTATGTGGTAGATCTTACTGTGCAGTGACATCACAGGTTTTAGGTTTATCACCTTATCCTTTTCCTGTACTTCCGATGGATAGTGTCCATACATGAGGAGTCCTGCCCTTACCATATCATAATTAAATTCTGGTAAATCTAATATAGCAGCACTATTTGACACATGTTTTATTGGTATTTCTACTCCTAATTTTTCTAATTCTTCTATTATATACTTAAATTTTTCTACCTGTTTTATAGTGTACCATTTATCTACTTCATCAGCCACTGCAAAATGGGTATATACTCCCTCTAAATATAAATTATTCATCTCACTTATTTCTTTTATAACTTCTACCGTCCTATATTTTATAGGTAATCCAACCCTATGCATTCCTGTGTCTACATCTATATGTACCGCAATTTTTTTTCGGTGTAATTTAGCTAACTTATCCAATACTTTAGCCTGTCTGAGAGAATATATTGTAGGAGTAATATTCCATTTAATTACCTCCTCTAAATTAGCATCTGGAGTATATCCTAGTAATATAATCTGAGTAATATAATCTGTATATTCTTATCTTTGTTCCTTATCTCTATAGCTTCCGACAAAACTGCCACTGCAAATTTATTTATATTTTCTGCTTTTAGTGTATCTATCATTCCCAAAGCTCCATGACCATATGCATCAGCTTTTATTACTGCCATGACCTCGGTTCCCGATTTTATATATTTTTTTATCTCTCTGATATTGTGCCCTAAATTATCTAGATTAATCTCTACCCAAACAGGTCTTTTAACATTTAATTCCATTTTTTCACTTCACACTCCTAATGTTTTTTTAACTCATATATTTTTTACAACATACTTATAATATATTAAACGCAGGAACATAACAATTTTTTTATTTGAAATAAATTTTGTAAAAAAACACCTCTCAACTATAATTATAAATTTATATGTATTATTTATTAACCAAATATACCTTTCCCTTTTATATTAATACATTAATCATCCAAATCCAAACTTTTTGTCTGAAAATTAATCATTTAAACGTATTTTAACATACAACAAACAACAATATATATATATTATATATAAATAATATAGATTTCATTAACAAACTTCTCATTTTATAAACAAATAAATAAAAACACCATTCAAAAAATGAATGAACCCTCATTTTTAAATTTTTTAAAAAT
>NBMF01000024.1 GCA_002084825.1 Fusobacteriia bacterium 4572_74 | reverse complement strand
GGTTCTTTAGGACTCACTATTCTTTTTATCTTATCTACTGTAAGACTTTCAGCTACTATAGATTTGGTGATCGCTCCTCCACCTAATCCAAGAGTCGATTGATTTTCCTCTATCATCTCAATATTAAATATAGATTCTGTTCCCTCTATAGCAAATCCCATATTTTCTCCCCATTTAAGACTATTTTTCTGCCTATACATATAATAAGGTTTCATCTTTTTATCTTCTGTAACCTCATATAATTTTTTTTCTATCTTTTCATAGTCAAGGGTCATAGATGTTTGAATATCTTTAAATAAAACAGAAGCTTTTTTTAATGCAAGCACATGGGTTGTCAAATTTTCAGCAGGGTATTTTTTCAATTCCTCCAGAGTATATAAAATATCCTCCGTAGTCTCCCCTGGCAATCCCAAGATCAGATCCATATTAATTATAAGACCTATCTTTTTAGCATACTCAAACATCCGATCAAATTTATCTCTATCCAAAGGACGATTCATCTTTTCTAAAGTTTTCAGATTAAATGTTTGAGGGTTTAAACTGATCCTTTCAACTCCGTAAAATTTCATTATATCTAATTTTTTAAATGTAAGTGTATCCACTCTCCCAGCTTCTAAAGTGAATTCCCTCATATCAGTTAAATTTATATTATCTTTTATAGATTTTAATACCCTTTCCATATCATCCTCTGTCAATATACTAGGTGTCCCTCCTCCAATATATAAAGATTCAATTTTATTAGAAGTCCCCTTTAAAAATTTCCCTGTAAGGCTTATTTCCTCCAAGAGGGTTTCTACAAATTCATTGTAATATTCCCCTATTTTCCCTTTCATCTCATAGGAAGCAAAAGAACAATATCTGCACTTTGTCGGACAATATGGTATCCCAATATACATATTTATATGATCTCGATTAAGAAACACCATCTCTTTTTTAACCACATCTATGAGTAATTTCACTTTTTTAGGAGTCACCAAATATAGTTCACACAGAATTTTTTCTATCTCCTCATAAGTATATGAAAGATTCAAAAATCTTCTCACTAATTTGGTTGGTCTCACCCCTATAAGTCCTCCCCATGGATATTTTTTATCCATTAATTTTAGGAGTCCCACCTTAGACATGACTATCCTTTGATCTTCCAATTTATCCAAATGATTTTCATATAAAAATATAATTTTTTTTCCTACTGCCTCTAATTCTAGTTCTAAAAATTCATCACACCTTCTTTCCATAATAGTTATTTTTTCATCTACTAATTCCGGTATAAGAACGCGAATAAATTCTTTTAGATTATTTTTTTTTATCTCAAAGTTTAATTTAATATTTCCCATTTTATTTTTTTCTATCTCCTATCTTTATCAAAATTTTTATAATATTCTATTTTTATATTCCTCTCTAGTGATCATCCCTTTATCATATAAGATTTCTAAAGATTTATCCATTGTTATCATCCCAAATTTAGCTCCTGTTTGTAAAACAGACTGTATTTGGTGAATTTTCCCTTCCCTTATAAGATTTCCTATGGCAGGCGTTCCGACTAATATCTCTAAAGCAGCTCTACGACCACTTCCATCTTTTAATGGGACTAATTGCTGAGCTATTACTCCCCTTAAAGAAGTAGATAATTGAGACCTGATCTGTCCCTGTCTTTCCTTTGGAAATACATCTATTATTCTATCTATTGTTTTAGCTGCACTATTTGTATGAAGGGTTCCAAAAACTAGATGACCTGTTTCAGCCGCCGTGATTGCAGCCTCTATTGTTTCCAAATCTCTCATTTCTCCCACCAAAATTACATCTGGATCCTGTCTAAGGATATATTTTAATGCGGTTTTAAATGAAGCTGTATCCGCTCTGATTTCCCTTTGTTCTACCACACTTTTCTTATGGCTATGCAGATATTCTATGGGATCTTCTATCGTTATTATATGATATGGTTTTTCATCATTTATCTTATCTATCATAGCAGCCAAGGTAGTTGTTTTACCACTTCCTGTAGGTCCTGTAACCAAAACCAATCCATTTTTATAATCTGCAAAATGTTTTAATGTCCCTGGCAATTTTAATTCTTCAAAGGAAAGAATTTCAGTACTCAATACTCTGACAGTTATTCCAATAGTTCCCCTCTGCATATGTATATTTACCCTGTATCTTCCTAGTCCTGTCACTCCAAAGGCAAAATCATATTCATGGTTTCTCTTAAATTCTATATATTGATCTTCTGATAAAATTTTTTTGGCTAGATCCTCCAAATCTTGGGGTATCATCTTATCAAAATCACCGGTATCCAATAGTTCTCCATTTATTCTTATCATAGGTGGTCTACCTACTACAAAATGAACATCCGATCCTCCAACCTCTTTAGCCTTTTCTAAAACTTTTCTTAATTCCATAAAATATCCCCCCTCTTTTATTTGATTATATATTGTTCGTATAGTTCATTATTTTCTTCTGCCAAGCCTATAAAAACAACATCATTTTTTAAAATTATCCTTCTTGATCCCTCATTATAAGTAGCACAGGACACTTTAATTTCTCCTATTCCTAGTTCTTTAGCTTTTTCTATTCCCAGTCGTAATATACTAGTTCCATACCCTAAAAATCTTTTTTTAGGAGGTATATCATAGCTTATATTTCCATGAATAGCTATACTTTCATGTCTTATTTTTATAATTCCTCTAATTTCTTTTTCTTTCGTATCTACAAGCCAATATTCAGTTGAAGGAATATCACCTTCAGGCAGATTTTTTCCGGCTTTCAATTCTTTTGTCCTTTTTAAATAACCATCAAAATTATATAAGGCATCCATATAAGAATAATATAAAAGATCATTTTCTTCCTGATAATCAAGTATTATCTCTTTAAATTGTTTTTCCATTTTTTTTTTAGGTAATATTAATTTTATTCCTATCACCTCCTGAATCTTATTTAAAACACATAGTTGTTGACTGTAATTAAAAACAAGGAAAAAATTTCCTTGTTTTTATATCTAAAATTCTATTCTTTTTATTCTACAGTTTTCTTAAATTTCCTTTAAATTATAGATATGAATTTTCTTTAGTCAAATGATTTTGAACGTAATCTTTTATTCCCTCTTCTAATGTATGGAATTTTTCGGTATATCCCACTGATTTTAATTTTTTCATCTCTGCACAAGTATAATATTGATATCTTCCTCTAAGATCCTCAGGCATCGGTACATATTCTATAACTTTAGATTCTTCTAAAGAATAATCTTCTGCACTCGCTCTTATTGTATTTAATGCAAGATCTTTAAAACTTCTAGCAATTCCAGTTCCTATATTATAGATTCCTGATTTATCTTCGCTCTCTACAAAAAACTTTAATACTTTTATTACGTCTTTTATATAAACAAAGTCTCTTACCTGACCTCCATCTTTATATTCAGATTTATGAGATTTAAATAATTTTACTAACCCATCTTTTTTGTATTGATTAAAAGCGTGAAATACCATAGATGCCATTCTACCTTTATGGTATTCCTGAGGTCCGTATACATTGAAAAATTTTATTCCAACCCATTGTTTAGGAGTTTCTTTTTGTTTAAATGCCCAGTCATCAAAGAATTTTTTAGAGTATCCATATTTATTCAATGGTTTTAATTTTTTTAATTCCTCTGGGCTCACATCATCATCATAGCCTAATTCTCCTAATCCATAAGTAGCAGCAGATGAAGCATATATAAAGTTAATCTGTTTCTCTGTACAGAATTTCCATAATTTTTTTGTATATTCATAGTTATTATACATCAAGAAATCCATATCTGTTTCAGTAGTTGCAGAACATGCTCCCATATGTACTACTGCTGTTATTTTTATTGCATTTTCCTCAATAGCCAGCCAATCAAATAGATCATTTTTGTGTATCCAATCATAGTAATCTCTATCCCTTATATTTAACCACTTATCTTCTTTTTCTAATTCTCCAGATAAAATAATATCATTTCTTCCGCTTTCATTTAATTCCCAAGTTAATGCACTAGCAATAAACCCGCATGCTCCTGTTATTAATATCATATTTCTAAACCTCCAATTATTTTAGCTTTAGCTTTTTTATAACCTAATTTTAACATAATTATGTATGTAAGATCAAGAAAACTCCTTTATTTTCGAGCTTATTTCTAGAAGTTTCTCTCAACACAGAGTCACAGAGATCACTGAGTATCCCTTCAAATAATAATCATTTTTTATACCCATTCGTAATAATATAATTCCTTAGTATATTAAAAAGCATTAGATATATCTAATGTTTGACACAGTATATTTAATATGATAATATTACTTAAAGATGTTTATGATTAAATAATTTAGGAGGAGTTTTAATGAGTAAAGTTATATATACCGATGAAACTAGTTTTGATACAGTTATCCAAGATGGGATTGTTTTAGTTGATTTTTATGCTGACTGGTGTAGTCCTTGTAAGATGTTAGCTCCAATTTTAGACGAATTATCTGAAGAGGTTAGTGCTAAAATTGTTAAAGTAAATGTAGATGACAATCCAGGATTATCTCAAAAATACGGTGTGAGAAGTATTCCTACTATGATAGCTTTTAAAAATGGAGAAGTTGTCGATCAAATAATAGGATTAGTTCAAAAAAATGCTTTAAGTGAAAAATTAAATTCATATTAAGTGGGTGGGTCTTCGGACCCATTTTTTTTATCTCTTAAAAAAATTACCCCTAAATTGGAATTTAGTTTCTTAGATTTAAAATTGTAAAAAATTATGCTATAATTTAAAGATTACAATAGGAAAAAATTGCTTAAAACTAGGGGAGACATAATATATGAAAAATTTTAACTTAAAGACCTTTGCTATCCTTTTATTTTGTGTTGTTCAATTATCTTTTGGTGCAGAAAAACCAAATTTTGAAAATAACCTAAATAAAGTGGCTTCAGCAGGGCTTAATACCTCCAATGGCGGAGCTGCAATCACTAGCGAAAGTTTAATTATCGATACAAAAAATAATACCTTAACTGCTAATGACGGAGTAAAATTTCAATATCAAGGCTTAAAACTTCAGGCCTTTGGCTTTAAAAAAGATAAAGAGTCGAATATAGTTACCGCTACTGGAGATGTCATGATTGAGATGGGAGATGACTCTAATCGAGCTAGGATTAATTCACCCAAAACTCTTCTTTCATTGGACAGCAGTACTTTAAAATACTATGACAGTATATCCTATATGGAAGTAGGTGCTACAACAGGTGCCGAAATTCCCAATGACAGGATATACTTCGGTGGGGAAGTAGGAGAATATAATAAAGAAGCTTTCACCCTAAAAAATGCCTGGTTTACTACTGATTTTGGTATCTTAGAAACCGGATATTATAAAAATGCAGGATATTATCTTGAGACTAAAAAATTAAAAATTATCCCAGATAATAAGGCTGAATTCCAAGATATCGATCTATATATAAGCAATCATAAAGTAGGTTGGCTCCCTTGGTATGCAGTCAATATTAGACAAGGTTCCAAAGTACCACTTTTCCCTATTTGGGGAGATAAAACCGATTATGGATTTTATATATCCAGTGGTATAAATTATGGAGATAATAACAGTAAATACTTTAAAGGTGGTATAGCACCTAAATTTGCTGATCAGTTAGGACTTTTAGTTGGAAGATTTGAAAACTGGTACGATCTAGGAAATTATGGAAAGGGTTTAGTTACTGCTGATGACTTATTGGTCTCAAAGAAAGACAGTTCTATCGATGATAGATGGGATATAGCAGCTAATCATCAATATAAAAATGATAAGGGTTATTTAAAATTAGGAGTTCAAAGTACAACTATAAATCAGATAAGTGCTTTGGAAGATTATAGAGATGATTTAGAAAGAAGCGGTTTCTATGACGACAAAAAAAGAAATGACGGTGAAGCCATTAGTTTTATTACCTTGCATTCTGAGTTTGAAAATATAGGCGAACGAAATGATATCACTATCCATTCTAAGGTTAAGTTGTTAGCTGAAGGAGAGGATGCATATGATGAGTTTGTCGATGACCAAATAGATGATGCTTCTTTTGATTCTGAATTAGATCATAAATTATACACCGATCTAGGTTTCACAAAAGATAATGAAGATTATATGATATTTGCCTACTATGATTATCTAAAAGATTTAGATCCTGGTTCTACATCTAAAGAAGAGGATGATCAGTCCAGACGTGAAAATTTTGGATTTGCATTTAACCTAAAGGAAACTAAGATAGATTTTGCCTACGACCATGAAAATGGAGATAAGCTCAGAAAACTTAGATCTTGGGAACGTAGCCCTGAGTTAAAGAATATTACAACCCTTCAAGGTGGAAATATAAAATATGTCCCCTGGTCTGTATATGAATACGACAAAGATAACAGCGATAAGATCAAATTATATCTTGGAGAATATGACCTTGGTAATAGCGATGCAACATATAAAGTGAAGTTGGATAGCCTTCGAACTGAAAAGAAATTAAATTTAAATAACGATCCATTTAAAGAAGCTAGTAGCTCAAACAATACTAATTTCAATACAAGGGATCAGCAATATAATAAAGAAGAGAATATCATCTACAGTAAAAACAGTGAAGATAAGGTTGCTACTGAATTTTTCTATGACCAATATAGGCTAGAACTCACCTTTGGAAAGACAAAAGATGAATTTTGGGACAGGGAAGGAATATATAACTATAAAAGTGTAGAAGAAAATGATGCTTATAATATCTATATCAATGAATCCGATTTTGCCCAAATGGAACTGGAAGATAAAAGACTTAACTTAAGTTACCTAGGTGAAGCAGGATTAAAATATAATTTGAGGTATGACAGTTATACCAGTGGATATGACTCTTATACTGGTAATAATAACGGCGGAGATTCTTCCCTACGGCACCAAGTTCATTTCAACCACAAACTTACCCTCTTAGACAATACCAATAACCATTTTAGAGATATAGACTTTAAATTAAACAATGAATTTAATTATTTTGGTCAACTTTACTCCTACGACAATGGAGGCCGTGACGGTGACTCTACATATAATGGGCAAATTAGATTAAAGAACAAGGACAGTATCAACGAATTCAAAGACAAGGTTACATTAGATCTTGGAAATACTACAACTGTTTTTACCGGTGGATATAAACTGAGTAATAACGGATATGATAGTGATGTAAAAAATAAAGAGGAATTTACGAGCAACATCGATTTTTCCTTTAACGATGAATATAATGACCTTACCAACAATAAATTTGGTGGTAGTTATTATATAAATGAAAATTATAAATTTTATTATAATCATGAAAGAATTGATTATACCCTGTTGGAATCTGAAAATCTTTCTACAACCGATTCAAATTACAACTATAGTGCTGATGAAGATGTCATAGAAAATACATATGGAATAGAGATCAAAGATGATTTAGATATCTATAATCTTACATATACCCATGCTAAAAATGACAGAACAGATAACAATTCAGATACTTTTAATGTTAAAACTGACATCATCGGTGCTAGTTATCTAAATGGTGGAGATGTGGAACATTTCTATAACGCTACCTATGGAATCTATAAATATGGACCATCAGATACGTTAAAAGATTATTCGTCAGATCAGATTTCATTCAAATATGAATACAGAGACAAAAGATTTACTGATAAAGAACTCAGAAGTTATGCCGCAGCAGAGTATAATAAAGATAAATTAGAGATCACTCCATCCGAAATAAGCCGGGTAAAACAAATTTTAAATGAGAGAAATGACAATCAACTGGACTTTAATTTAAATTCTATTATGTCTCAAGAGATGAATCGTCCTGAATATAAAAAATACTTTACCCTTTCCCTTATGGCAGAAGTGCATAGGGAAACCTATAGACAAAGTAACGATTTTTTTGGAAGTTTAAATGAATTAGAGGCAGATATTTATGGTTCATACAAACGATTTGGCCTAGGATATACATATAGTGAAAAAGCTGATTTTGATAGTAGCTATGTAAGAAATATTACTGAACAGGATCATGAATTCAGTTTGCGAGCCAGTATAGGAAAACCGAGTCAAGGATGGAATATGAAAGTATCCTATACAGCTGAACTTGACGGTGAAGATAAATATGGTATCTATCTTGGTAAAGAGATGGGATACTATGAATGGTCTGTAGGATATAGCAAAGATTACGACAGTACTACAACATCATATGATGATCGTTTAGCTATTCAATTTACTCTCCTTACATTTCCAGAAAATCCTCTCTTTGGAATCGGATATAAGGATAAAGACAGAAGTATGAGCCCTAACCTATGGTTTGGTAATGGAGTAGAAGTAGACGAAATAAATAACTGATGCACTTTTTGACATTTCAAACTATATATGTTAAAATTTTTAGATAATAATAATATTTCAGTAGGAGATTAAATTATGAGATTACTTACCACCACAACGGATACTTTTATTTAGGATTTGTAAATATACAGATCTTATTTCCATTGTAAAAATATGAGTTTTGTATCTGTCTGGAATGAAAAAATATTTAACCCACCTAGACAATACTCTAGGTGGGTTTTTTTTTAGAAAAAAAATTAAACTATATAAAAAAATTGAGGAGTGATGTAAAGATGATTAAGATAACTTTACCAAGCGGGGATATCAAAGAATTTGACAGCCCAGTAAATATGTTTCAAATTGCCAAAAGTATAAGTAATTCACTAGTCAAAAATGCTGTAGCAGCTAAAATCGATGGAAAATTAGTAGATATGTCTACAATACTTTCAGAAGATGCTACTGTAGAACTTATCATGCCTAACAGTGAAGAGGGAATAGAGGTTATTAGACATTCCACTGCACATCTTATGGCTCAAGCTGTTATCAGACTTTTCCCTGAGACTAAAGTAGCTATAGGCCCATCTATCGAATACGGATTTTATTATGACTTCGATCCAAAAGAACAATTTACAGAGGAAGATTTGGCTAAAATAGAGGCTGAAATGAAAAAAATAGTTAAGGAAGATATTGCGATAACTAAAGAAGATATCTCTAAAGAAGATGCAATTGCAAGATTTAAAGAAGCAGGAGAAGACTATAAGGTAGAAATTATTACTGATATAGCAGTAGGAGCTCTTACTCTATATTCTCAAGGTGAATTCACAGACCTATGTCTTGGACCTCACGTACCTTCTACTAGATATTTAAAATCATTTAAACTTATGTCAGTAGCGGGAGCTTACTGGAGAGGAGATTCTTCTAACAAGATGTTACAAAGAATTTACGGTATAGCTTTTGACTCAGACAAAGCATTAAAACTACACCTAAAATTTTTAGAAGAAGCTGAAAAAAGAGACCATAGAAAATTAGGTAAAGAATTAGATCTATTCTTTATGAGTGAATATGGCCCAGGATTCCCATTTTGGTTACCAAAAGGAATGGAATTAAGAAATGTATTGGAAGACCTTTGGAAATCTGAACATAAAAAGGCTGGATATACAGAGGTTAGAACTCCTATCATGCTTAATAAAGAATTATGGGAAACTTCTGGTCACTGGTTTAACTACAAAGAAAATATGTATCTTTCTGAGATCGACAAACATGAATTTGCTATAAAACCTATGAACTGCCCTGGAGGTATTTTAGTATACAAACATGATTTACATTCTTATAAAGATTTCCCTATTAGAATGGGTGAATTAGGTATCGTACATAGACATGAATTCTCAGGTGCACTACACGGATTATTCAGAGTTAGAAACTTTACACAAGATGATGCTCATATCTTTATGACACCAGATCAAATTGAAGATGAAATTATAGGAGTTATCAACCTAATCGATAAATTCTACAATAAGTTATTTGGATTTGAATATAGTATTGAACTATCTACTAAACCTGAAAAAGCTATTGGATCAGACGATATATGGGATAAAGCTGAATCAGCACTAGAAGGAGCTATGAAAAAAATTGGATTAGATTATAAATTAAATCCAGGAGACGGAGCATTTTATGGTCCTAAGTTAGACTTTAAAATTAAAGATTGTTTAGGTAGACAATGGCAATGTGGAACTATCCAACTTGACTTCAACCTTCCTGAAAGATTTGATATGAATTATATTGGAGAAGACGGAGAAAAGCATAGACCAGTTATGATCCATAGAGTAGTTTATGGTTCAGTTGAAAGATTTATCGGTATCTTAATTGAACATTTTGCAGGTGCATTTCCATTATGGTTAGCTCCTACACAAATAAAATTACTTACTCTAAATGATGAAGTAGTTCCATATGCTAAAGAAGTTATGGCTGAATTAGCCAAAGTTGGAATTAGATGTGAATTAGATGACAGAGCAGAAAAAATAGGATATAAGATTAGAGAAGCCAACGGTAAATATAAGGTTCCTATACAACTTATTCTAGGTAAAACTGAGGCTGAAGCCAATGAAGTTAATGTAAGAAGATTTGGTTCAAAAGATCAGGAAACTATGAAATTAAATGATTTTGTCTCTATGATCGTAGAGGAAGCAAAAATAAAGTTTGATAAATAAAAAAGGAAGATGCTTAGGCATCTTCCTTTTTTATTTACTCTATATTACCTTGCTTTATTTTTCCCATTCAGCTGTCGTCTTTAATCTTTTCATCCCTTTTTTTATGGATCTAGCTTTAAACATGCTGATTCCTCTTATACCCACTAATTCTTCTTCAGTCAATTCTAATATTTTTGATAAGACTCCATATTTACCTATTATTTTCTCAGTATCTTTCCTTGTAATTCTTGTGATTTTATTTAAAATTCTATATCCTTTAGTATCTAATTCCATATCAAAAGTAGCTGCTGATCTGCCGTATCCCAAAGCTCCTGCTATATTTTCTGATTCCAAAAGTTCCAAATCTCCTAGTCCCAAAAGTCTTTCCTTTACTTCAGTTGCTCCAAATCCCTCTTCTCCTAAGTTTATATAATCCCTGATAAAATTTTCTTCTTCTTTTAGAACTCCCTTAAACAGTTCCTCCAATTGAATCTCCAAAAATTTACCTTCTGATCCTAATTCTATTATTGAATGTTCTACCTCTACCCGTATTCTTACTAGCATCTCAAATCTTTGAAGAACGGTCACAACCTCTGAAAGGGTTACCATCTTATCGAATTCTAAAAGGGTAATATTTTGTAATGCTCTATCCAATACATGTTTATACCTCTCAAAGGTTTTCATTGCCTGACTTCCTTCAGTCATTATATCGGATAAATTTTTAACTTTATATCTAAAATCTCCTTTATATAGGGTAATCCGATTTCTTCTTTCTGAAATAGCTATAACTAAATTATCCGTCTGTCTAGCTACCCTTTGAGCAGTTCTGTGTCTAGTTCCACTCTCATTGGTTTTAAATGATTTATCTGGTTGCAAATGTACATTGGCATATTTAATCTGTCCAGCAGTTCCATCTAAAATTATCGCCCCATCCATCTTAGACAGCTCATGAAGTCTTTGAGGAGTGAACCTACAGTTCAACTCAAATCCACCATCTATAAGATCTCCTAAAGGACCATTGGCATCTAAAACGACCAAAGCACCAGTCCCAGCATCTAAGATATTATCTAATCCTTCTCTAAATGCTGTTCCAGGGGTTACCTGAGAAAATATTTTTTTTAAATTATTATCCATCATCATCTCATCCTCTCTGCAAGTTCTGCTAAATTTTTTAGATATATCATCTTTAAATTATAACTATTATGTTCAATTTCTTTCTTATTCGAATGAGGCAAATAAACACCTGAAAAACCTAATTTTTCCAATTCTTTGAGCCTCTTATCCACAAATGATACCTTTCTTATCTCTCCACGCAAACCGAGCTCTCCTAAAGCTGCTATCTTTTGACTGACCTCTATTCCTTTAGTTACAGAGATCATAGCCATTACTACCCCTAAATCTGCTGCTCCATCATAGATCTTTATACCTCCTGGAATATTTACAAAAACATCCTTAGAGGACAAGTTTAATCCTATTTTTTTTTCCATAACAGCATTGAGTATCTGTATCCTGTTTCTATCAAACCCTTGCACCACTCTCTTGGGAATTCCAAAGGGGGATTCATTTACCAAAGTTTGAACCTCCAATAAAAATATCTTAGTACCTTCTAATACTGGTACCACTATACTTCCAACATTTTTCTCATCTCTTTCGCTGAGAAAAAATTCCGAAGGATTTTTCACTTCTACCATTCCTTTTTCTTCCATATTAAATATCCCAAGTTCATTGGTAGAGCCGAATCTATTTTTTAAACTTCGTAAAATCCTATAAAATAGTCCTTCTTCTCCCTCAAATTGCAACACTGAATCCACCATATGTTCCAATAATTTAGGTCCTGCTACCTTTCCATCTTTGGTAATATGTCCCACTAAAAAAAAAGATATATCATGAGTTTTAGCCAATTCCACTATCTTTAGGGTACATTCTCTTATCTGAGTAGTAGTTCCTGGGATAGAATCAAAATTTGAACTATATAAAGTTTGGATGGAATCCACCACAACTACCTTTGGTTTTTTCCTAATAACATAGTCATATATAGATTCCATCTCTGTCTCCGACATGATAGATATATTATTTCCAGATAAGCCCAGCCTATCTCCCCTGTATTTTACCTGAGCCGGTGACTCCTCCCCAGATATATATAGCACTTCTCCATACTGTGAATACTCGTCTACTGCTTGTAGGAGGAGGGTTGACTTTCCTATTCCAGGATTACCCGTCAAAAGAACTACCGCTCCCTTTACAAGACCTCCTCCTAATACTTTATCAAACTCATTAAATTTTGTAGTATATCTAAAATTTACTTCTACATCTCTAAAATTAACTACTTTGGTACTTTTAATTTTCTTTTTAACACTACTTTTAGAAGAAGCACTGCTGACTTCTTCTTCCAATGTCCCCCAGCTATCACATTCTGGGCATTTTCCCAACCATTTAGAAGATTCATAGCCACAGTCTGAACATATATATACAGTTTTTAATTTAGCCATGAATCTACTCCCCTATTCTTATTTTATTTAATAATTTCTATAATCCTTTATTTTCTACTATCTCTGGCGAAATAAATTCGTCTATCTTTCCTCCATGAAATGCGACTTCCCTCACCAAACTGGCACTTAGATATAGACTTTCTCTTGATCCAGGTAAAAATATTGTCTCTATCTTATTGTTTGAAAGAGATTTATTTGTAAGAGCTAGCTGTAGTTCATACTCATAATCAGAAACAGCTCGTAAACCCCTTACTACAACATTAGCTTTATTTTGTAAAACGAAATTCACCAACAATCCATCAAAAGTCTTTACCTCTATATTATCAAATTCCGATAAACATTTTTCAACCAGCACCTTCCTTTCTTCCAAATTAAACCAATATTTTTTATTATGATTATTTAAAATACCTACTATTAATTTATTTGAGAATTTACTGGCACGTTTTATAATATCTAGATGTCCTTTAGTTATAGGATCAAAACTTCCTGCACATACTGCTATTATTTTTTTCATCTTACATCTCCATTACTATTTCATAGTTGCCATTATTATTTTTTCCATTTTTCTTATTTTTTTTTAGGACGAATTCCTTGTTACGCAATTTTAAATATCCTGTTATAAACTCTATATAAGCTTCAAAAATAAAGTCATACAACTCTATACTTGTGGTCAACCTTATTAATTTAATATCCTTATCTTCTGCTATTTCTCTTATTTCTCTCATTATATCTAAAATAATACTCTCCTTAGATTTTACTATTCCTGTACCACCACAGCATGGGCAAGATCTTTGATAGTATTTAGCTAGGGGACTCCCCTGTCTTTTCCTCGTCATTTCAACGAGTCCAAGGTCTGTAAAATGGATGATATTATTCTTTATTCTATCCTTTTTCAAACTTTCTCCTAATACTTCTACTACCTTCAATTTATCTTTTTCTACTTTCATATCTATAAAATCTATGATAATAATACCACTCAAGTTTCTAAGTCTCAATTGTCTTGCAATCTCTATTGCTGCTTCTATATTGGTTTCCACT
This sequence comes from Fusobacteriia bacterium 4572_74, assembly GCA_002084825.1. Classification (GTDB taxonomy): domain Bacteria; phylum Fusobacteriota; class Fusobacteriia; order Fusobacteriales; family Fusobacteriaceae; genus Psychrilyobacter. Next base: position 10,976 of record NBMF01000024.1, on the reverse strand, counting down.
ACAGTGTCTTCTAAGTTCAATATCCCTGTATTTCTACCTGTATTTACATCTATACTTATTAGAGCTTCTGTCTTTTGAATGATCAAATACCCTCCGCAATCAAGCCATACCTTTTCATTTAAAGCTGTCTCTAACTCTTTAGTTACATTATAATGATCGAAAATATGAAGAGAACTTTGAAATAATTTTACCTTAGTTTTAAATGTATTGTCAGAAAATGCCTTTATATAATCCACTATTTCCCAATATTTATCCTCATCATCTATTATTAATTCATCTATTTGATTAGAAAAAACATCTCTTACAGTTCTAGTAACCAGATCATTATCTTGATATAGAGTCTCCCCTACACTACTTTTTTTAAAGTTATTCTCTATTTTTATCCATTTTTTAGCCAAATATTCAATTTCTTTTTCAAAATGAAGATTGTTTTTATCCTTCGCTGCAGTCCTTATAATAACCCCCATCTCATCGGGTTTTATCTTGTTGATTGTAGTTTCTAACCTTTCCCTCTCTTCAGGTTCCTTTATCTTTTGCGAGATAGCAATGTGGCCCTCAAATTCACGTAGATCCCGGATATGCAAAAAAGCATTTTTTTCTAGACCAATATCCAAAAATGCTGATTCCATCCCAGGTAATACATTAGCTACTCTAGCCTTATATATATTACCATTTATTCGGTTTTGTTCATTTCTTTGTATAAAAAATTCCGTGAGTTTTTCCCCTTCTAAAAGAGCTGCTTTTTCTTCAAAATCACTTATACTTATTATTATTTGATTCATAATATACCACTCTCTAAAATTTTATTTAAGATTTCTTTCCTAGTATATTCTATCCTATTTACCACTACTTTTTCTAGAGATAAACTATTATCTCTCTTTATAACCATGTTTTTTCCAAAAAATAATTTATTCTTTTTTTTCATCCCAATTATTTTAGAGATATTTTTTTCGTGAGTAACAATATCTAATATTTTTGTATTTAAAGATTTTAAAAATCTTCCATAAATTTCCGTTTCAATAATTTCTTTAAAAGCCGGATGAAAAGGTCCTGCTTTTATTACTCCCTCTTCACAAAGATCTTCAGAAGGTTGTAATCCCACTCTAATTATATTTATATCATTTAGTTCAAATAAAATCATGATTGGTAATACCCTAATAACAGCTTCTTCCAACCCCATAGGGTTATATTCTTTATCATAATACATATTTTCCAACTTCGTATTATTTATAACTAATGTAGGATATATCCTAACCATATCAGGTTCCATCTTCACGACCTTTTCTGCTGTTTTGTAATCTGTCTGATTAGTAGACCCCGGTAATCCAGGCATTAGCTGAATTCCTAATTTAAAACCATAACTCTTTATTAAAGTAGATGCCGCCTCTACTATATTAGACTTATAACCTCTTTCAGATAGAGATAAGACTTTATCATCTAGAGATTGAACTCCTAATTCTATAGTTGTCACACCATATTTTAAAAGAAGATCCAATATTTTTTCATTAATATAGTCAGGTCTTGTAGATAATCTAATACCATCTATAAGACCACTATCAATATATGGTTTAACTGTAGCTAAATATTCTTCCTGTATTCTTTTGTCAATCCCTGTAAAGGTTCCACCAAAAAAAGCTACTTCTTTTTCTGAATTTTTGGGTAGAATCTCTAAATGTTCTTCTATTATTTCTTTAATATCTGAACATGTGACATCAGTTTCCCTACCATTTATTTTTACTTGATTACAAAATACACAGGTATGGGGACACCCAAAATGACTGATAAAAATTGGTATATTATAATGTTTCAATATATTTCATTCCCAAACTATCACAGGCATGTTTTGCGGCTTTTTGCTCTGCTGTTTTTTTATTTTTTCCCTCTCCTGATCCCACTAATTTTTTATTCATAAAGACACCTATCTTAAAAAATTTAGCATGATCCGGTCCATTTTCACCTATAAGTTCATAGATAGGTACTTCTTTATATTTTCTTTGGCTATATTCTTGTAATGCCGTTTTAAAATCTATCAATTCATCATTTTCATAGATATGCTCTATCTCATAAACTAGATGAGATAATCCATATTTTTTAGCTGTTTCTAAATTTGAATCTAAGTAAATAGCTCCTAATACCGACTCAAATACATCTCCTAAGATTGAAGATCTATCTCTTCCGCCAGTGACTTCCTCTCCCTTACTCAGAAAAAGATATTCACCTAATTTTAATTTTCTTGATATTTTTGCTAATACCGGTTCACTCACTACCATTGATTTTAATTTAGCTAAATCGCCCTCTGAGGATTCTTTAAAATTTTTATATAAATATTCCGTAACAACAAGATCTAGAACTGCGTCTCCTAACAGTTCTAGTCTTTCATTACTTATTTTTTTATATCCTTTATTTTCATTTCCATAAGATCTATGAAGTAAGGCATGTTTTAAAAGTTTTTTATCCTTAAAAGTGTGACCTAGAATTTTTTCTAATTCCAAGTATTTTTCCATTTTTTCACCCTTAGTATATTATTTTTTAGTTCTCATATTTTTTCATAACTATTGCTGCATTATGTCCACCAAATCCTAATGATGTAGACATTCCTACTCTTATTTTTTTGTTTCTAGCTTCGTTTGGAACATAATCTAAATCACATTCTTCATCTGGATTTTCATAGTTAATAGTCGGTGGCATTATCTCTTCATCGATTGCAAGAGCTAATATTACACCTTCCATTCCACCTGCTGCTCCAAGTGCATGACCTGTAGCTCCCTTAGTAGATGATACTGCTAAATCTTTAGCATAATCTCCGAAAACAGTTTTTATAGCTGCTGTTTCCAATCTGTCATTAGCTGGTGTAGAAGTTCCGTGTGCATTGATATAGTCAACTGTAGTTTTATCTATATTTCCTTGCTTTAAAGCCATCTCAATAGCTCTGGCTGCTCCATCTCCACCTGGTCCAGGAGAAGTGATATGATATGCATCACAAGTTTCTCCATATCCTACGATCTCTGCATATATCTTTGCTCCACGTGCTTTAGCCTGCTCTAATTCTTCTAAAATTACTACTCCTGATCCTTCTCCCATTACAAATCCATCTCTGTCCGCGTTAAATGGTCTAGATGCTTTACTAGGTTCATCATTTCTAGTAGATAATGCTTTCATATTAGCAAAACCTGCGACTGCAAATTCTGTGATACAAGCTTCAGTTCCACCTGCTATCATAGTATCCACTTTTCCATATTTAATCATCTCAAAAGAATCTCCAATTGAATGAGTTCCTGATGCACATGCTGTTACTATAGTTTTATTCGGCCCCTTAGCTCCAGTGTATATTCCTACATTTCCAGAAGCCATATTCGCTATCATTGCAGGTATTGTAAATGGCGATACTCTTCTCGCACCTTTATTTAATAAATTTTTATATTGAGCCTCAAAAATTTCCATACCACCAATTCCAGAACTAACTATAGTTCCTACAGAAGCTGCATTTTCATCAGTTATCTCAAATTTTGCATCTTTTAATGCCATCTTAGCTGCCGCTATGGCAAATTGTGTATTTCTCGCTAATTTTTTTACTTCTTTTTTCTCAATTCCAAAATCCAAAGGATTGAAATCAGTTACTTCTCCTGCTATCTTTACCGATATATTTTCAGTATCAAAACTCTCTATCTTTTTTACTCCACATTCTCCAGCTTTTATTCTAGCCCAAGATTTTTCTACCCCTGTTCCTAGTGCAGTTATCATTCCTACCCCAGTAATTACAACTCTTCTCATCTCTTCACCTCATAATATTTAAGTTTTTTTAAATAACTATCTCTAAATCGTAGCTTCCTACCAATTGTTGATCTTTTACTCTCATATCTAATCTACAGACAGTTTTTCAAACAGAAAGCAACATAACATTGCTTAAATTTAACATTTGATTTTATAACTTCTAAAAAAAATAAAAAATAATAGGGGATATAATTCCCCTATCTATAATCTTTTATTTAGCTGCTTTTACGAAGTTAACTACGTCTTGAACAGTTTTTATATTTTCAGCATCTGCATCAGGAATTTCAATGTCGAATTCTTCTTCAAATGCCATAATTAATTCAACTGTATCTAATGAATCTGCTCCTAAGTCGTCAATGAAATTTGCCTCTAAAGTTACTTGATCTGCATCTACACCTAATTGATCTACTATTACTTCTTTAATTTTATCTAACATAATTTTTCCTCCTTGAATTTTAAGTTTACTATATATAATAGTAACAAATTTTATACATTTTTTCAACCTTTAAAAGGTTTTATTGCATTAACATACCGCCATTAACACTTAAAGTTTGCCCTGTTATGTACGTGGACAGATTCGAAGCTAAAAATAATACTGCATTAGCTATATCTTCTGGTTCTCCCATTTTACCTAACGGTATTGAATTTAACATAGCTTCCTTTGCAGCAAGACTTATAGCATCCGTCATATCCGATTTTATATATCCTGGTGCTATAGCATTCACTCTTACATTTCTCTTAGCTGATTCACGAGCCAATGATTTAGTCATCCCTATAAGTCCGGCTTTAGAGGTAGCATAGTTTACCTGCCCCATATTTCCCGTAAGCCCTACTACAGAGGTCATATTTATAATTGATCCAGATCTTTGCTTAGTCATAGTTCTATAAAACCCCTGCGTTACATAAAATATCCCTTTTAGGTTTACATCCATAACCGAATCCCAATCTTCGTCTTTCATCTTCATAAATAGCCCATCTCTTGTGATACCAGCATTATTTACCAAGATATCTATTCTGCCAAATTTTTCTATAGTTTTGTTTACTAGATTTTTTACAGCTTCTTTAGAAGTAACATCGGTTTGCACTGCCAAGGCTTCTACACCGTATTTAGAAGATATTTCATTAGCTATTTCTTCTATTTTTTCGATAGCAGAACTTCCGATTATTACTACATCAGCTCCATTTTCAGCTAATTTTTCCACAACAGATCTTCCAATCCCCCTTGTAGATCCAGTAACTACTGCTACCTTACCCTTTAAATTAATCATAATAGTCTCCTTATATTGATTCGACATTTATTACTTCTAAAGTTTTATCTATCTTTCTAACCAAACCTTTCAATACTTTTCCAGGCCCAATTTCATAGAATTTAGTTACTCCAGCATCCCTCAATTTTTCGATTATTTCAACCCATCTTACAGGACCAAAAGTTTGGTGGTATAACTCTTCCTTTATTTTTGCAGCATCCTTTAAAAATTCTACACCTGTATTAGATAATATCTCAATATTTCCTTCTTTAAAGTTGAATTTATCAAACTCAGCTTTTAATCTATCTCCTGCCGGTTTCATCAGGGATGAGTGAAATGGTCCAGATACAGCTAATACCATAGCTCTTCTAGCACCAGCTTCCTTTAACTCCTCACATGCTATAACAACGGTATCTTTTGATCCGGCAATTACAGTTTGCTTAGGTTCATTATAGTTTACAGCTTCTACTATTCCATCTATATTTCCACAGATCTCTTCGATCTTAGATGATTCTAGCCCAATGATAGCTGCCATAGTCCCATCTACTTCTCCCGAAACCGTATTCATAATTTCCCCTCTAAGGGTAGTTAATCTCACTGTATCAAAAGTTGATAATACATTAGCCGCTCCTAACGCCGAGTACTCACCCAACGAATGTCCCGCCACATAATCTGCTTTTATTCCACTGTCTTTTAATAACTTAGTCAATACTAATGACATAGTTACTATAGCAGGTTGTGTATATTTTGTTTGTTTTAATTTCTCCTCAGGTCCATTAAACATAGTTTCTTTTAGGTCTAACTCTAAACTCTCAAAAATTTCATCGAAATACTTTTTAGCTATCTCATTTGTTTCATATAATTCTTTACCCATTCCAACGTATTGTGTTCCTTGTCCTGGGTATATAAACGCTATTTTTGACATTGTTCCTCCCTTAATCATAACACTTGTAATTTATATCATATAACATCTGTTATGTCAAATTTTGTAGAATCAATATGCCCATTTCATAATACATGATGCATACGTTAATCCTGCTCCAAAGCCTACCAATGCTATATTATCACCTTTTCTAATCATTCCTTTTCCCAAAGCTTCTTCCAAGGCTAATCCAACAGAAGCCGACGAAGTATTTCCATATTTATCCAAGTTGATCACAAATTTTTCTGCTGGGAATCCTAATTTTTTTGCTGCTGAACCTATGATTCTCATATTAGCTTGATGAGGCACGATCAGTTCTAAGTTATCTATACTTATACCTGTATTTTCCAATACTTTTTCTATTGCTCCAGGCATTGCTTTTACAGCAAATTTAAAAACTTCCGGCCCTTTCATCTTAAGATAGTGAGATCTATTATTTACAGTTTCATGTGTTGCAGGAGTTCTAGATCCGCCTGCTGGAATAATCAATACATCATCTAAATCTCCATCAGCACCCAAATGAGAACCTATAAGACCATAACCCTCTTCTACTTCTCCTAATACTACTGCTGCTGCTCCATCACCAAATAATACACAGGTATTTCTATCTTCCCAATCCAAAATTCTAGAGAATACTTCTGCACCTATCACCAATACTTTCTTGTACATACCAGTTGCTATAAAATTCCCACCAGTTTCTATCCCATATACAAATCCACTGCAAGCCGCACCTAAATCAAATGCTGCTGCATGATGTGCTCCTAATTTTTTTTGTAATATAGCTGATACAGATGGAGTAAAATAGTCCGGTGTCATTGTAGCCACTACTATTAAATCTAATTCCTCTGCTTTTGTATTAGATGATTCCAAAGCTTTCACTGCTGCATTATAGGCAAGATCTGAGGTAGCTTCATTTTCTGCCGCTATTCTTCTCTCCTTTATACCTGTCATCTTTTGTATCCAAGCATCTGAAGTATCCACTATTTTTTCCAAATCAAAATTTGTCATTATTTTTTCAGGAACATAAGTTCCTATTCCTAATATTCCAAAACTTTTAATACTTTTCATTTTCTCCTCCAATTACTTTTTTTAAACTTTCAATAAAATTATTTTCTGCAAATTTATTTCCAACTAAGATAGCATTTTTTATAGCTTTTGAATCTGAATTTCCATGAGCCTTTATAGATATTCCATTGAGTCCCATAAATAGTGCTCCACCATACTCCGATGAATCAGATTGTTTTTTCATCTCTTTGAATACAGGACTCATTAGTAATGCTCCTATTTTTGCAAGGAGACTTTTTTTCACTCCGTCCTTTATGATATTTTTCATGAAATGAACTGTCCCCTCTGCTGTTTTTAACACTATGTTTCCTGTAAATCCGTCCGTTACCACTACATCTACAGATCCATTGGTCATTTCACGAGTTTCTATATTCCCACAAAAATCTATATTTTTATTTTCTTTTAACAGATAGAATGCAGATTTAGTAAGTTCGTTCCCCTTACCGTCTTCCTCTCCTATATTAAGTAGCCCTATCCTAGGGCTCTCTATATTCAATAACACCTTAGCATATTCATTTGCCATAGTAGCAAACTGATCCAGATATTCAGGCTTACAATCAGCGTTTGCTCCTGCATCGAGTAAAACTATATGCTTACTATCATTTGCCGGGAATACCGTTGTTATAGCAGCTCTAAGAACCCCTTTAATTCTTTTAAGTTTCAATTGACTCGCCGTCATAAGGGCTCCCGTATTACCAGCTGATATACATGCCACCGCTTCTCCATTCTTCACCATCTCTAAAGCTACGTTCATAGATGCATCTTTTTTAGCTCTTACCGCTATTGTAGGAGATGTCTTTTCATCCATCTCTATCACTTCTGTCGCGTTCTTCACCTCTATTCTATCCTTATCATAACTATATTTTAATAGTTCCTTATTTATAAGTTCTTCTTTTCCCACAAGGATCACACGGATATTTTTATTTTCACCGATAGCTTCAATAGCTCCCTTTACTGTTTCTAAGGGAGCATAATCACCACCCATAGCGTCTAATGCTATTTTCAATATTCTCACTCCTTTTCCTAGTTCTAACTCTATCCTACCATATTTTTTTATTTTTTTATTCTTGTTTTTACTTTATTATTTATTTTTGTATAAAAAAAAGGTAAGAATACTCTCACCTTTTTTCTTAAAGATTACTCAGCGTCGCTAGTTAAAACTTGCTTCCCTTTATAACTTCCACATTCTAAACATACTCTGTGAGGTCTCTTTGGAGCTCCACAGTTAGAACACGTAGCTAAGTTAGTTCCTTTTAAAGCGTGGTGCGATCTTCTCATGTTTTTCTTAGCTTTCGATGTTTTCTTCTTAGGTACTGCCATTATATTCCCCTCCTAACTTTTATTTTAATTATAATAAATTATTAATTCTTTAAATCTAGCAGCTTTTGCCATCTAGAATCTATACCACTGTCACGATATTTTGTTAGTTCTTCCAAGCCATCACATTCTGGTTCACAGACTGGAAACTGAGGCATATCCAAAATAATATAATCTCTTACTAAAGAACTTATATCTACCTCTCCATCAACTAATTCTTCTACCATGTCATCTAGTACTTGTGCTTCTTTACCTAGAGATTCGATATACTCTTTATATTCTTTACTCTCTTTGTAGTCACCAAAAAATTCTCCAGAAACTTTTACTTCTAACTCTTCTAAACATCTAACACAACTAGTCTTTATAAAAGCTGTGTATTCACCTCTAATAATGACTTCACCTTCAACTAGTTCTATTGAGTAATCTACATCAACCTTTGGAACTATTGCTCCTTCTATTAAAACATCTTCTAATGCCTCTGTAAATTCAAATTTAGTTTCTCTTTTCTTTTTTAACTGATCAATATTTTTTTTCAAATCATTTCACCTCTATAATGTTACCTAAGAATTATATTAAATTTTCCAACCTTTGTCAAGTAAATTTTCTTAACAAAGGTTTTTATTTTTATTTTTATTTCATTCTAATAGTTATTCTGATCAACCTTTTCGACTTAAATTTAGTTTACAATTAACATTGTATAACTAAATTTATTTTTACAAGGTAATTTATTTTATTATAAATGTCCAATTTACTTCCTATTATATAACGTATGTTATTTTATTTCAATGAAAATATTTACATTATAGCTGAATTAACGATATAATATAAATGAATACCCGTAAAGGGCATCACCAAAGTAGCTATTAGTTTTTTTAAATAAAAACATAGAACTTTGCGATACCCGTAAAGGGTATCACCAATATCTCTAAAATTTATATTGATAAATTAAGAATATTGCGACAAAATATATTTAAGAGGTGATTTTAATGTCTAATTTAAACAAAACTCCAAGTTCAAATAGGTTGCACATTTCTATTTTTGGAAAAAGAAATATGGGAAAATCAACATTGATCAATGCAATTACAGGACAAAATTTAGCTATTGTTTCTGATTTTGCAGGGACAACAACAGATCCAATCTATAAGGCTATGGAGATACTTCCTATCGGACCGTGTGTTCTTATAGATACAGCTGGAATAGATGATGTAGGTGCCTTAGGAAAATTACGTATAAAGAAAACTATGGAAATAATAAGAAAAACAGATATAGCCCTTATCACAGTTGACTATAATGGTTTTTTAGAATTTGATTACGATATTATCGATATTTTAAAGAAAAACAATACTCCATTTGTAGTAGTTATCAATAAGGCAGATATAAAAAAACCTAGTTTTACTTTTTTAGAAGAATTAGAAAATTTAAAATATCCATATATAAATTTATCAGCAGAACAAAAAGATAAGATGGAAGATATGAAAGGTCTAATCATCGAGCACTCTCCCTTAGAATTTGAAAGTCCGAGTATCTTAGGAGATCTTATAGAGAGTGGAGATCATATTGTTTTGGTTATTCCTATCGATACTGGTATGCCTAAAGGCCGTATAATCCTACCTCAAGTACAGACTATGAGAGATATTTTAGATAATAGCGGAATCATCCACACCTGTAAAGATACCGAATTACAAGCTACTTTAGATGGATTAAAAAATCCTCCTAAATTAGTTATTACAGATTCTCAGGCTTTTGAAAGAGTTTCAGCCATAGTTCCAGATGATGTCCTTCTCACTTCATTTTCCATCCTTTTTGCCAGATATAAAGGTGATTTAAATAAGATGGTAGATGGAGCAAAAACACTTATGTCACTTAAAAGTGGAGACAAATTTTTGGTTTCAGAAGCTTGTACCCATCATGTTCAAAAAGATGATATAGGTAGATATAAAATTCCTAAATGGATAGGTGAAAAGATCGATACTGGAATTGATTTTGATATTGTGGCAGGAAGGGAGTATCCTGATAATTTAAAAGATTATAAATTAATTATTCATTGTGGAGGATGTACTCTGAACAGAAAAGAGATGTTAAGCAGAATAGACATAAGCTCCCGTGAAGGAGTCCCTATATTAAACTACGGTCTTTGCATAGCCACTCTCTACGGCATTTTAGATAGAGCTCTAAAACCTTTCCCAGAGGTAAATGAAATATGGAACCAAAAATAAAAATTGTAAATCTATGACAAAAGGAGAAAATTTCAAAATGAAAAAATTAATATTAGCTATAATTATCGTTGTGACTTTAACAGCCTGTAGCAATACTCCAAAGAAAACTATATTGTATCCTAAATCTTATATACAAAACTCTAGATTTAAAACAGCCAGAACCATCAAAGGGAAAGCTTCTTGGTATGGAGATTATTTTCACGGGAAAAAAACAGCTAGCGGGGAAAAATACAATATGTATAATTTAACCGCTGCCAGTAAAACACTGCCTTTTGGCACTATCGTCAGAGTAAAAAATTTAGATAATGGAAGATCTGTAAAAGTTAAGATAAATGACAGGGGCCCTTATGTAGATGGTCGAATGATTGATCTGAGCAGAGCAGCATTTAAAAAAATTGCTTCTTTAGGAGCCGGAGTATTAAATGTTGAGGTTACTAT
>NBMF01000023.1 GCA_002084825.1 Fusobacteriia bacterium 4572_74 | reverse complement strand
ATAACATTATTTTTAAGTTTTAATCAAAAAAGAACAGTAAAAATACTGTTCTTTTCAACTAATTTAGATAGTTTTTCTAAAGCTTTATATCTCAATTAATTATGCCCGATATCACTTAATTTCTCATCTTTATCTAGTAAATAAATAACTGGACTAGCTAAAAAGATAGATGAATACGTTCCTACCAATACTCCTATTAATAAAGTTGTAATAAACACCTTTAAACTAGCTCCTCCAAATAATAGAATAGCCAGAACAGCTAAGAATGTTGTAAATGAAGTATTGATCGATCTAGTCAAAGTCTGGTTTACACTTAGATCTATAGCCTCCCCTAATGAACCTACTTTTTTCTTTCTCAAAACTTCTCTGATCCTATCAAATACCACTATTGTATCATTTATAGAATATCCTAAGATCGTTAAAACTGCTGCTATAAATGGTGTATTAACCTCATATCCTAATAATGCAATCCCTCCTACGGCTACTGCTGCTAATGCAAATTTAAATTCAAATCTAATTGTAATATATCCAACTATTAAAAACAATCCAACCAATAAGGCTATTATTGCTGTACTCTTTAATTCTTGTCCTATAGAAGCTCCTACCTTATCAGATCTCAATAGATCATATTTCCCGGCTTTCCCTTTCAAATTTTTCATAAAGTTATTTCTTATATTTTCACTCATCTCTGGTGTTCTTATTATAACTACATTTCCATCAGAAATCTGTACTTTTCTACTGTTATTATCTAACTGTGGAATCTCTTTAGCAATTTCATCCAATATGGGATTTAACTCTTTCAATCCGATAGTTTTTAAAGCTAATACCACTAATATAGTTGAGAATGTAAAGAATTTTTTTCTATTTTCAATTATTTTTATTTTCACTATTATTTCCCCCTAACACCAAACAAGATTGGCTTATCTATTTTAAATAACATTGTAAATCCTCTAAGTAATATCTTAGTTATTGTGATAGCTGTAAACATCGATGCAAGTACACCAATAGTCAGCGTCACTGCAAATCCTTTTACAGGTCCCGTTCCTAAAGTAAATAAGATCGTTGTTATTATAAGGGTTGTAATATTTGAGTCCATTATTGTACTGAACGCCTTTTTAAATCCTGCCTCTATAGAAGCCATCACTGTATTTCCAAATCTCAACTCTTCCTTTATTCTTTCAAATATAATTACATTGGCATCTACTGCCATTCCCACTGAAAGGATAATTCCTGCAATCCCTGGTAATGTGAGAGTAGCATCAAAAAAGTTAAGTGTAGCAAAGGTAATTAGACCAAAACAAATCAATGCCAAATTTGCTACCAATCCTGGTAATCTATAAAATACCACCATAAATACAGCAATAAGTCCTATAGCTATAATTGCTGCTGTTTTTGATTGTGCTATAGATTCATCTCCTAATGTAGCTCCTACAGATCTAGTTTCCAAAATCTCAGCTTTTACCGGTAAAGCTCCTGCATTTAATAGTGATGCAGTATTATTAGCTTCTTCTGCCGTATAATTTCCTGTGATAACTCCTTGGCCACCAGCTATTTCACTATTAATTCTAGGAGCAGTCTGAATTACTCCATCCATTGTGATAGCCAATTGTTTCCCTATGTTGTTTCTAGTTATCTCAGCAAATTTTGCTGCTCCATCCAGAGTCATTTCAAATGAAATTTGAGGTCTACCCATGTTGTCATAAGATACTGCTGCTGACTTTAATGCTCCACCAGTCAATAAAGTTTCTCCCAATGTCCCATCTGCATTTTTTATCTTAAATTCCATAAGTGCAGTTTTCCCGATCATGTCTATTGCTTTCTCTGTGTCGGTTATTCCAGGTAGTTCTACCATTACCCTTTTATCTCCTACTTTTTGCACAGAAGATTCAGACACTCCTAAACCATTTACCCTTCTATTCAAGACCTCAATAAGTCTTCCCATCGCTTCGTTGTCTAGTGTTTGTCCCTTTTCTGGTTTTGCCTCGAGTAATACATATACTCCACCCTTTAGATCTAATCCTAATTTTACTGGCTTAGTTACTGTAAACCATGCAGCACTCAGTACAACTATCGCTACAAATATTATTCTGTACAAATATCCTTTTCTCATTCTAGCCACTTTTTTGCCTCCTCTAACGACTTTTTAGCCGAATCATCTCAAAGTTCTTAATTTACATAGTAAATTTTATCTCAAAATTCTATGTTTACGCAGTAAACTAATAGTATTTTGGTGATGCCACTCACTGGTAGATACTTTGGTGTTACCATTTTGTAGATAATAATTGATAATCAAAAATTTAATTTTCAATTTCTCACCTTTATTTTTTTCATCCTATCTTTTCATATCTAGATAAGTTTGTAAAATAATTGCTGCGGCTACTTGATCAACTGTTTTCCTTTTGTTTATAGCACCCTTCACACCATTATTTTGTAACATCTTATCAGCTGATACCGTTGATAGCCTCTCATCGATCTCTATAAATTCTAACCCATCTATCTTTTTATTCAATTTTTCTATAAATTCCCTTACCTTTTCAGCCTGACGTTTTTCTGTTCCATCCAAACTCTTCGGGATACCAATAACTATACTCTTAGTATTGTGCTCCTCACAGAGTTCTTTTATCCTCATTACAGCCTTGGTTTTTCTTCTATCTATTACTTCTAAAGGGGTTGCTATCATACCCATTATATCGGATTTAGCCACTCCTATCCTTACATCTCCTACATCTAGAGACAAATATACTTTATACATATTTTTACTCCTTCACCCTATCTCGCCTGTTGGCATCAATTAAAATCAAAAACATTTTAGAACACAAAGATCCACCGAGATTTAAATTAGAGTTTCACAGAGTTTTTCTCCCAATATAGTTCTTGCTACCTCTAAAGCTTCAGGAACTTTATTTCCGTTTTTTCCACCTGCTTGGGCAAAATCCGGTCTTCCTCCACCATTTCCATCAGCAATTTTAGCAATTTCACGAACTAGATCTCCAGCTTTTACCTTCCCCATAAGATCTTCAGTAACTCCTACAGCAAATACAGCCTTTCCATTATCCGTCCCTAATATCACTACGCAACTACCTAACTTATCCTTGGCTTTATCTACGATTTCACGCAGTCCTCCAGCCTCTTTACCTTTAAAACTAGCAATCAAGACTTTTACACCGTTGATCTCCTCTACATTATTAAATAACGAGTTAGCTTCATATCCAGCTAATTTAGATTTAAGTGCCTCAACCTCTTTATTAGCAGCCTTTAAATCTTCCACTACCTTGTTTGCTTTAGCAATCAAATGCCCGTGGTAAGGATCTGACTTTAATATCTTCGCCAGTTCAATTATACCATCTTCCATTTCATTTACGACCTTATATGAAGTAAATCCTGTTGTTGCTTCTATCCTTCTTACTCCAGCAGCAATTCCAGTTTCAGTTAATATATTAAATAATCCAATTTCTCCAGTTCTTTCTACATGAGTTCCACCACATAGTTCCATAGAGAATCCAGGTATTTCTACAACCCTTACTTTACTTCCATATTTGTCTCCAAATAACATTGTTGCACCTTTTTCTTTAGCTTCATCCATACTAAGTTCTTCAATACTTAAAGGAATATTTCTAAATATTTGCTCATTTACAATTTTTTCCACTTCTTTTATTTGATCTCTCGTTGTAGCTTCATAATGAGTAAAATCAAATCTTAATCTATCCTGTGATACCAATGATCCTGCCTGTTGTACATGATCTCCAAGAACTTCTTTTAAAGCTTTGTGTAATATATGTGTGGCAGTATGGTTTCTCTTAATCTCTATTCTTCTATGTTTATTGATAGATAACTCTAATTCTAGACCTTTTTTCAACTTGTTTCCACCCTCTGCCATCTTCACAGTATGAATGAATATATCTTTTTGCTTTCTTACACTTATAACGGTTCCAAAGATCTCTTCTCCGATTACTTTTCCAGTATCGGTAGCTTGTCCACCTGATTCAGCATAAAATGGAGTTTTATCGAAAATTATTGTATAGTTTCCTTCATCATTGTCTTTTACATCTAATATCTTAGCCTTTGTTTCAAACACTTCATAACCAACGAAGTTAGTTTTCCCATACTTATCAAAAAACTCTTCTATAAATAAATCTTGTCCAGCTTCCTTTACTATCTCTCTAGATGATCTAGCTCTTTTTCTTTGTTCTTCCATCTTTATAAGATAGTCATCATGAGAGATGATCACTCCCTCCTCCTCACAAATTTCCTCTGTAAGTTCATATGGGAATCCAAAAGTATCGTATAGTTTAAACACTACACCAGCATCTAATTCTATCTTATCTTTATTTAGATTTTCTGACTTAGCTTTTTTGATCTCATCTAATGCAATATTCATCCCTTGATCTAAAGTAGCTGAGAATTTTTCCTCCTCAATTCTTACCATTTTAATAATATGATCTTTATTTTTTATTATATCAGGATAA
The DNA here is from genome assembly GCA_002084825.1 of Fusobacteriia bacterium 4572_74. Classification (GTDB taxonomy): domain Bacteria; phylum Fusobacteriota; class Fusobacteriia; order Fusobacteriales; family Fusobacteriaceae; genus Psychrilyobacter. The sequence continues at coordinate 11,259 of NBMF01000023.1, read as the reverse complement.
GATTCTCCCATTAATTCTATCACTATATCTACCAGTTTATATAGGAAATTTTTCTTGTTTCCTAATAGTCTTCCATGTCTTACGGCACGTCTCAAGATTCTTCTAAGAACATATCCCCTTCCCTCATTAGACGGTAAGATCCCATCACTTATCATAAATGTAATAGCTCTAATATGATCCGCTATTACCTTCAATGAAAAGTCAATTTTGTCATCTTTTCCAAATGTATATTCAGAATTTGTCAATTCTCCTGCTTTTTCAATGATAGGGAAAATTAAATCTATTTCAAAGTTATTGGCTTTTTTCTGAACCATTGCAGTTACCCTCTCAAGACCTGCTCCTGTATCGATATTTTTCTTTGGTAATGGCTCTAATGATCCATCTTCCATCCTGTTATATTCAGTAAATACCAGGTTCCATATTTCGATGAATCTATCATCTGTCCCTTCATCTCCTAATTTCGAGTTTTTGTCTCCTCCATATTCTACTCCTAGATCTACATGGATTTCGGTACAAGGTCCACACGATCCCACAGGCCCTGCTGACCACCAGTTATCGTCCTCACCTAATCTTACCAGTCTTTTCATTGGTACACCAATTTTTTTATTCCAGATCTCTTCAGTTTCATCATCTGTTGTAAATACAGATATCCATAATTTTTCTGAATCTAATTTTAAAACCTCTGTAATAAATTCCCAAGACCAAGCTATAGCTTCTTCCTTGAAATAATCTCCAAACGAAAAGTTTCCCAACATTTCAAAAAAAGTATGATGTCTAGCTGTTCTTCCTACATTTTCAAGATCATTAGTTCTGATACATTTTTGATAAGTAACTACTCTCGGTGTAGGAGCTTCTTTTTGTCCTAAAAAATAAGGCTTAAAAGGAACCATTCCAGCTACTGTCAATAATAGCGTTGGATCATCTGGTATCAATGATGCACTTTCATAGTGCTTATGTTGCTTTCCTTCAAAAAATTCTATAAATTTTTTCCTAATTTCATTCCCTGTTAAATTATTCATTCTATCCTCCAAAATTCAAATTTTAAAATCACCCTCATATCCTTATTGCCCCCATAGATATCTTAATATTTTATTCGTGTCATTAATGTAGTTTGTGGTTTATCTTTTAGTTATTACTTTACTTGATTTTTATTATATCACATCTAGTTACCAAAAATCAGATAACCTAATCTAATTTAAATCCTTCCCCTAAATAGACCTTTCTTGCTCTTTCATCGTTGGCTATTTCCTCTGGTGTTCCACTTATTAGAAGTTCCCCTTGAGCCATTACATAGGCTCTATCTGTAATCCCCAGTGTTTCTCTAACGCTGTGGTCTGTTATTAAGATACCCAATCCTCTTTTTTTTAGATATCTTATGATCTCTTGAATATCCTCTACGGCTATTGGATCTACCCCTGCAAAGGGTTCATCTAGTAGGATAAAATCAGGATTATTGGCTATTGTTCTAGCTATTTCAACCCTTCTTCTTTCCCCTCCAGAGAGGGAATAACCCATAGATTTTTCCACATGAGTCAATTTAAATTCCTCTAACAGGTCATTTTTTATCTTGATTCTTTCCTCCTTATTAATCTTTCTCATCTCTAAGATAGCTAAAATATTATCCTCTACACTGAGATCTCTAAATATAGATGGTTCTTGAGCCAAATATCCAATTCCCATATTTGCTCTTTTATACATAGGATAATCAGTTATATCCTGTTCGTTGAAAAAAACTTTTCCAGACTCAGGCTTCACAATCCCTGTGATCATATAAAAAGTAGTAGTTTTCCCTGCTCCATTAGGTCCTAAAAGCCCAACTATCTCACCCTTATGTACTTCTAGACTTATTTTGTTTACAACTCTTCTTTTTTTATAGCTTTTACATAGACCTTGAGCAATTATACTCTTCAAATTTGACCTCCTACTTTTTATAATCTATTCTTACATTTCCTTCGGCATTTAATATTCCTGTTTCTACAAAGTATTTTGCGTAGTCAGATTCAATATGACTTTCTGCTGTATCTACTACCACATTTTTTTGCAAAATAGCAACTTTAGTTTTATTAAATATCTTCCCTCTATCAGATGATGCAGTCATGACTTTCCCATCTTTATCTATATTTTTAAATTGCACATTATTTATAAGAATTGCTATCTCGGTATTCATATCGATATCAACAATTTCAGATTTAATATCGGTTGTTTCACCTATATTTATATGATTCCCACGACGTCCCATAGCTAGTTTTTTTATCATATCCACTTCCATATAGTCCGAATAGAGGATCATATCTCGGTATTCATAGATCCCATTTTTCTTTATTTCAGATCTTGAAATAGATAATTTCCCATTTACATCTTCATATAAAAATATTTTAACCGTGTCACCCCTTATCTTAACTGGTTCTTTTTTCTGTGTTTTCTTATCTACATTAAAAGTGTGGGCACGTACATTCCCATCTAGATCGATTTGTCTATTTTTTAGATCTCCAAACATAAAGTCGCCATAGAATTCTTCCCCTGTAGATGATGTTAGAGTTACTTTAGTTCCATCTAAGATCTCACTTTTCATATTCCCCTTCATGGTTTTACCGTCTATTATATAGTTTTTATAATAGATCTTGTATTTTTCTGTAGTATAGATATCATCAGTGATAAAGGAATACTCTACCTGACTGCCTGTAAATTTCATTTCTAGATTTTGCACCACTACATTTTTATTTAGCTCAACAACCTGTCTTCCTATAAAATAGTTCACCTCATCCCCAGATGCTTTTTTATCCCCGCTTACTCCAGAGAAATTCTTAGCTTTCACCCTTTCCTCAGTAATAAAATAAATTCCATCATTCATGGTTACATTCCCATCTTTAGATATTATCTTAATCTTACCAGGTATATTTAATTTTTCATCAGCAAATATATATTTTCCACGATCAGCATACAGTGTGGTATCCTTTGTTGTTACCTTTAAGTTCCCGATGATTTCCACAGAGTTATTGGTATTGAACTTTCCTTGGTCTCCTACCATCCTAGATCCGCCTTCATTTACAATAACTATATTTTTTGCTATCTTTCCCAGCCCTGTATTAGAATTATAAGTTAAGTTTTCACCTGTCATAATTTTTTTATCACAGATCACCTTTACTTTATCTTTAGAGGTCAAGTTTCCTGTGTCCATATTATACTCAGCATTTTCGCCATAAAAAGTAATCTTATCCTTTGGGTTATAGATTGTATATTTCCCATAGATATAAGCTTTTTTATTGAAATCATCTATATCTATTCTTTGACTCTTCAAGATAGATCCACTATAGGCGACTTCAGCATCTCCTGAAAATATATAGGAATTTTTTTCTAGATTAAAATCTACTTTATTGGCTCGACCATCTATTTGATTTCCTTTAAAACTTCCATCTATAACTTTTCCAATCTTTGTTCTATTATCATAATAAAGTTCTTTTCCTATACTTTCATAGGTATCGTCCTTATAATCATAACCGTTTAATAATTTTAATTTCTTGATTTTACTGTTATAAGTGAAATCTTTAGTCAATATTTTTCTATCTAAATCCTCATAGCTCACTAATTTTTTAGATGTCATATAGAGATCCCCTGTTTTTGTATCATATATTCCACTATCAGCTAAAAGTTTGCTCGTTTTATTATCGATTTTAATATTACCACTTATTTTTAACATTCCAGTCAAATTATCATAAACACCATTTTCAGCAGCTATATTAAAGCCACTATTTTCACCTCTAATAGGCCCTGTAAAATACATCTTATTTTCACTTGCAATATAATTTATCTTATCCACAGTTAGATTCCCATTTTCAAATTCTATTATTATATCTTTGGAAATAATAAAATCACCTGTAATTTCATTATATTTAAAGTCTTTGGCTCTAAGGTTTGCCCCTTTATAATATAAAACAAAATCTCCTTGAGCATGAATAGTTTTCTTTATTCCATCATACTTGACTTCTTTAAAGTGCCCAGATAACTCATCTGTCTGTAAATTTCCTAATTTTCTGCCTCTTATTCTGATATTTTCCTTAATGTACAAAATCTTAGCGGTAACATTGTAATGTACAAAATTTGCACTGAGCTGCATCTTATCAGTAATCACTCTTATATCATCTTTTAAGTTCAAATCCTCTAATTTCGTATCTGTAACCAACGAATCTCCATAAAGGGTAAGCCCTTCCTCTTCGTTATATGCTTTTACTTGATTACTGGCATAGATCTTATCCACTTTTTGGTCATAATTAGCTTTTTCAGCCTCTATCTTCCATCCATTTTTAGAGATTCCAAGTATATTTTTTTCTAAAAATATATTGTTCATACTATCCACCAAGGCGTCATCTCCAGACAACTTCATCCCATCAAATATGGCTATAGCTTTTTTAAAGGTTCTTTTATTATTTTTGGTGTCGTCAATCTGCTTCTCTGCCTCTACATGATAATTTTCTACATCATAAGAAACATTTGAGGTTACCAGGGATTCCTCAGCTTTTTTTTCTATTTGCTCCGGTTCCTTTATATAATTAAAATAGACAAATAGCACTAAAAGTATTGCACTTATATAGTATGATATTTTTTTGAGCATATTCCCTCCCTTTTAATCACAACAAACTCATCCTTTTTATGGTCACTCTTTCTTGGTTTAAAAACTTATTAGTTCACCAATAAATTTTTAAGTTCGTTTAATTTCATCATAGCATCTAATGGTGTCAGATTATTTACATCTAGTTTGGCTACCTCGGCTAAAATTTGTTTTTCACATTTACTTATTTTCGGCTCTACAATTTTTGGTTTCTCTATTTTTATAGGTGCTCCTCCAAATAGCGATAATTGTTCCGACCCTATTTTTTCTTCAATTATAGCTTTTTTAGCCTCCAAAATTTGTAGAAGTTGTTTGGCTTTAAGGAGTATCTCACTTGGTAACCCAGCTAATCTAGCTACCTCGATTCCATAAGATTTATCGGCTCCTCCCTTTACTATTTCGCGAAGAAACACCACTTCATCGTTGGCTTCACTAACCTCTATCCTATAGTTAGATAAATATTTTAATTTATATTCTAACTCTGTAAGCTCATGATAGTGGGTAGCAAATATAGTTTTAGCTCCTAAATTATCATGAATATACTCTGTTATCGCACTTGCTAGAGACAGTCCGTCAAATGTAGAAGTTCCACGGCCTACTTCATCTAAAATAACAAAAGATTTATCTGTAGCATTGTTTACTATATTGGCTACTTCACTCATCTCTACCATAAATGTGGACTGCCCACTTACCAGATCATCACTAGCTCCAACCCTTGTAAATATCTTATCTACAATACCTATTGTGGCACTAGATGCCGGTACATAAGAGCCCATTTGAGCCATTAGTATAATAAGAGCAGCTTGTTTCATATAAGTAGATTTACCTGCCATATTTGGCCCTGTTAGAATAATCACTTTGGTCTCTTCATCCAATATAATATCATTACTTATATAGTCTTCTCCTACAACAAGTTTTTCAACAATTGGATGACGACCGTTTCTTATCTCTAGATCATATCCCTCTATTATTTTTGGACATATATAGTTATTTTTAGTAGCTATATCAGCTAGTGATGCAATAACATCTACATAAGCTAATCCAAAAGCCAGTTTTTGTAGTAATTTTATCTCTCCTACCAATTTACCTGATATCTCTTTAAGTAGATCATATTCTAAACCTTCTATCTTTCCTTTGGCATTCAATATGGTCGACTCATATTCCTTTAACTCAGGCGTTATATATCTTTCAGCATTGGTCAGTGTCTGTTTTCTTATATATTCTTCTGGTACCAGAAGAGAATTAGCCCTACTTACCTCCAAGAAATAACCGAATACTTTGTTGTATTTTATCTTCAGAGTTTTTATCCCTGTCTTTTCTTTCTCTTTTTTTTCTATTTTTAATATATAGTCTTTTCCTGATTTGGAGATAGTATGAAGTCCGTCCAAAGTTTCATTATAACCAGTTTTGATCATTCCGCCTTCCCTTACAGAAAACGGTGGTTCCTCCACTATAGATGTCTCTATCAGATTATAGATCTCCACTAATTTTTTTATATCGGTAGTAAACATCTGATTTGTCCCCAGTATTTTTATAACTTCTAATGATGATTTTATAGATTTTTTAATAGCTATAAGGTCTCTAGCATTTTCAGTCCCCAAGATTATCTTACCTATAAGTCTTTCTAAATCATAGATACTTTTTAATCCTTCTCTTACGTCTTCACGGATTAAAACCTCATCTATAAAATAACCTATATCTCCCTGCCTTTTTTCTATCTCATCGATATTTAAAAGTGGGTTTTTTATCATCTTTTTTAGCATTCTGGTTCCCATAGATGTTTTACATTTATCTAAGACCCATAGTAGAGTACCTAGATTAGTTTTTTCCCTTGTGTTTTCTACTAATTCTAAGTTTTTTTGAGTGGCTAGATTTAATTCCAGGTAGTTCTTCCTATTGTCATAGGAGATCGTTTGAATGGGCAATTCATTGTGTTTATGCAACTCCAATACATATTCCAAAACAATTCCACCAGCTTCTACAGCCAATTCTTTTCTCTCTATTCCATAGCTTTCAAATAGGATTTATCACTATTTCATTTAACTTCTTATAATTACTGAACTCTTCACTGAATCTCTCTAATGTTCTACTCTCTATCAATACCTCTGTAGGAGATAGTTTATAGATCTCATTTATAGCTTTAGATATTATATCTTTACCCTCTAGTTGAGTTACTTTAAATTCCCCTGTAGTTATATCTAAATAAGATATACCAGCTTTATTTTCTCTGATTATTATCCCTAAAAGATAGTTATTACTCTTATCATCAAGATAATCTGTATCTATTACTGTCCCAGGAGTGATTATCTTTATAACTTCCCTTTTTACAAGACCTTTAGTTTCACTTGCAGCTTCTACCTGTTCACATATAGCTACCTTATATCCCTTAGCCACTAATTTCGATATATATTTTGCTGCTGAATGATATGGTATTCCTGCTAGTGGTACATTTTGTCCTTTTTCTTTATTTCTACTAGTTAAAGTTATTCCTAGTTCTTTTGAGCAAATTACAGCATCCTCAAAAAACATCTCATAGAAATCTCCTAATCTAAAAAATAGGATATTCTCCTGATTCTGTTCTTTTATTTCTTTATATTGTTTCATGAGTGGTGTCTCTTTACTCATTATCCTAAACCTCACTTTTAATTTTATTTATTCATATTATTATATTTAGTATATAAATAGGTTACAACCATTCTCTTTTTCTTCTCTGTTAATGTTTCTAAATAATCTATAAAAATATCATCCATTACATTGTCATAATTATTATCAGTTCCAAAACCTTGTTTTGTTAACTCTCTAAAATCTTTTTCTTTACGAATATCTGTGTATAATTCTGTTAAAATTTTGCTTAATATCTTCAAATTTCTTTCTATAAACATCAATTCTTTTTCTGAATGATTTATTTTTTTATTTGCCTCAAACTTTTTTTCAGTAAAATTATATTCCAATTTATGTTGTCCAGTAAAATATTTATTTTCTGGTTGTACTATTATAGAATTTTTATCCACATAATCTAATAATGCCGCAGTATATAACAAACACATACTTTATTTCTTTTCCGTTTTGTACCTTTTCTATTGTATGCTCTTTTTCAAAATTTCCATCTATTTCATGTGTCATTTCACCAGATAAATTTGTACCACAATACATACACCTATAATTCGAACTTTTTAATAAACTTTTTAATAATTTTCTACTAATTTTACTATTTCCTGAATAACAGCCATTTTCTTCAGAATATTCTATTCCACTAAAAGAGGTTGGAAAATTTAATTTTACTTCTACCATTCCATATCAACTTCTGCTAATATTATTGCTTTCATATTTTTTTCATCTGGACTTAAATCTATGTCTTTTTTTAAATATCTTTTATCTTTTTTGGTTAATTCTATATCATTAAAAACTTTCATATAAATTTCATTCATTCGAGATATTCCTGTACTTTTTTCTACATAACTATTAAATACTTCCCTATCTATATATTCTAATCCTCCTAAATCTCTAGGATCTAATATCTTATATGAATAGTTTTTACCATCTAATGAAATTATTTTTGTATTTTCTAACTCTTCAAAAAAAGTTAAAGAATGAACCGTTGTAATAATCCTTATACTTGGAAAAAGTTCATTTATTTTTTTCATAATAATTCTACATATTGTATTATCTAAATGTTGATCTATTTCATCTATTACAACATATTTTAAACTTTTATCATTGTTAGCAGTATTATAGATGAAGATTTCTATAAATATTCTTACTAACGCCTGAAATCCACTAGACATTATCACTTCTTCATCATTTATCTTACAAACTAGAGTTTTGTTTTCTAAATTTATATCTACATCAAAATCTGAAATAAAAATTTTAAATTTCTCTTTAAAATCATTATAACTCATTAATAATTTAAATAGTTTAAAAGTATATCTGATTTCCCAGACATGTTTTTCCCTGTAATACATATATTTTTTTCTTTTTGAGTTATTTCTTTTATAAGATTTTTTATATCACTGATATAGTTTTTATAAGTCATCGTTCTCTACCTCTTTTTCTTCTAGAATATTAATCGATTGCAAAATCCTTTTAAATATTTCTTTTTTTCCTGATGTTTTAGATGTCGAATGTAAATTTTGATTTGCTAATGACATTTTCATTTTAAAATCATCTTTTAATATTCCCAATTTTGAAGTTGCTAAGTAAAAAGCTTCTAAGTTCAATATATCTATTTTTTTCTTTTTATCAATATAAATATTTTTAAAAAATATATTTAATTTTTTAATTTTCTGATCTATCTTTTGCTTTTCTTCTTTTAACATTTCCTTTGAAAACGTATCTATCAAAGCTGAATAACTCGAATAGTTTTCTAACTTAAATATTTTTTTTACTTCTTCTAATTCATATGTTTTTAAATTAAAACTCTCATCTAAATACTGATTTAGGTTGTTTAACGAAAGTAATTCTATATAATAATCTAATGCCAATAACCTTAATAAAAATTCAACATTCTTATGTCTATCATCTTTTTCTTTTTTTATATTTTTCCATATATCATTATTTTCATGAAATTCATTTATTTTTTCATATAAATAACTATTATAATAGATACCATTTCTAATTTCTTGATTTGTTAAAGGTGCTCCTGCACTATTTAATAATCTAAAAATATCGGTATATATATTAATCTCATTTTCATCTGATACTGCTATAACACCAAAATCTAGAGATTTATTTTCAAATTTTAATTTTTCTTTCGAATCAAATTTTTTAAAAGAAATTTCTTTTCCTTTTTCACCTTTTTCTTTTCCTAAATAAAATTTATGAAATTTCAGACCATACTCTAACTTCAATTTTTCTTTTATTTCTTTCTTTTTCTCTTTTATTTCTTTCGTTTCTATTATTTCTTCTTTTGATTTTTCCTTCTTTTCTTCAATTTCTTTTTCTCTTAATTCTTTCTTTCGATATTCACTAACAACAAAACTTATTTCATCAAATTTATAATAACTTCTTTCTTGACTCTGATATGGAAAAACTCCTTTTATGAAGAAAAATAAACTAGTTATTCTCTGCTGACCATCTATTATTGTATATTTTCCATCAGATGGATTAGAATACATATATAGTCTAGGAATTGGTATGTTTTTTAACAAAGATACAATTAATGCAACGACTTGTTTGTCAGTCCAAATATACTTTCTTTGATATTTAGGTATCAAATAAGATCCTGATTCCATTCTATTAATTATAGTATCAATTGGTGTTGGTAAATCTCTATATAAAATTTCAGAACTCATTAATTCACTAACATTTACGTATTCAACATTATTTTTTATATTATTATTCATTTCTACTCCTTATAATTTATAAAATAATTAATTTTTCGAAAAAGTTCCTAATCCCTATCTCTTTCATGGTTTGAAAAAAATGCCAAACTCACCTTGACTTCAGTTTCTCTTACGAAGAGAAACTATCCAAAGGAAGAGTCAATTTTATTTTATTGCTTTTTATTGTGAATTATATTCCTTTAATTTTTCTTTCAACCGTATCAATATTTCACTTATTTCATCATAGTTATTTATCTTATTCAATAAGTTTTTCACCTTGCTACCACCAGTTACACCTTTTAAATACCAGCATAGATGTTTTCTTATCTCAAAATTAAACTGTTTTTCAGGATAGTCTTCTCTCATATAATCAATATGTTTTAATGCCATGTCTATTTTATCAATATATGTTATTTTTGTTGTCACTTCTCCAGTTTCAAATTTTTCCCTTATTTGTTGAATCAGCCATGGATTTCCATATATCCCACGAGCTAGCATTATTCCATCTACTCCTGATTCAGTAGCTTTTTCATAGGCATCTTCCGCTGTAAATATATCCCCATTTCCAATAACTGGTATGGAAACAGCTTCTTTTATCTGTTTTATCGTCTCCCAATTAGCCGTCCCATTATACATCTGTTCTTTGGTTCTGCCATGGACAGTAATATGATGAAGACCTAATTCATCTGCTATCTTGGCTATTTCTACTGGATTTTTGTATTCCTTATAACCAATTCTTATCTTCATAGATAACTTTGTTCCAGGTTTTAATGCATCTTTTATCGCCGTCATCAATTTTCTTATATGTTCTGGATCCTCCAATAGAGCTGATCCATAACCATTTTTTGTGATCTTAGGCATAGGGCACCCCATATTTACATCTATATAAGTTACTCCTAAATCTTCTACATATTTAGCACACTCCACCATAACATCTATATCCCTGCCAAAAATCTGTACCCCGTCATTGGGCAGTAATCTGAGCATTTGTTTTATTGTTTTTTTATTGGCCATCTTCACTGCATTTACACTTACCATCTCCGTAAACATCAAATCCGGATGAAATTTATTCATAACTCGTCTATATGTATAATCTGTCACTCCTGCCATGGGAGCGATATATATTTTTATCATTTATTTTCACCTCTTATTACTATTTTTAACGACTTACCTTAGTTATTATTCCGTGCATAACTATCCATTTAATCATAAAATTATACCACAGATAGAGATGTTTTTCCACTTCACAAATTTCATTAATCCTTGATTTTTAAAGAACCAAATCAAAGAATTAAAATTATTTATTTTCAAAAAAAAAGTCCCTGAATAATC
>NBMF01000022.1 GCA_002084825.1 Fusobacteriia bacterium 4572_74 | reverse complement strand
CCCACTGCAACTATTCTTCTCCCCTCTGCCTTTGCCCTATTTACAACTTCTGCTGTTTTTTCTGGCACTTCAAAAGTTTCAGAATGCATCTTATGTTCCAATACATTTTCAGTTTGAACAGGCCTGAATGTTCCCAGTCCAACTTCTAAATATACATCTACAATCTCTATACCTTTTTGAGCTATTTTTTCAAATAATTCTTCGGTAAAATGTAATCCAGCAGTAGGAGCTGCTACCGATTCACCTTTTTCAGCATAAACAGTCTGATATCTATCTCCATCTTCTAATTTTTCTGTAATATATGGTGGTAATGGCATCTGCCCTAGTTCATGTATGATCTCTTCAAAAATACCATCAAAAGTAAATTCCAAAATTCGATTTCCATCATCTTTTACCTCTTTTAAAGTTGCATTTAATTGACCATCACCAAATATTATTGTTTGATCTAACTTTAATTTCTTAGCACGTCTTACCAAACATTCCCATTTGTTTAATCCCAATCTTTTAAGTAAAAAGACTTCCATCACTGCTCCACTCTCTTTTTTTCCTATAAGTCTTGCAGGGATTACCTTAGTAGAATTTCGAACAAGAACATCTCCCTCATTTAAATAATCTAAAATATTATAGAATTTTTTATGTTCTATTTCTTTTTTAGTTTTATCTACAACCAACAATCTAGAGTGATCCCTGGGCATCGTAGGAGTCTGTCCTATCAACTCTTTTGGTAAATGATAGTCATAATCTGACAGTAATATTTTTTCTTTAATCTCTTTTGTTTTCTTATCCAATTTCTATACCTCTTTCTTATTTTGTTTGTAACATCTTCCATAATTCTGAATCTGTAGATAATATTACCTTGGTTTTCTTATCCATAATCGTTTCATAGGATTCCAAAGTTTTCATGAATTTATAAAATTCAGGATCCTTGTTATATGCATTTGCATATATTTCCAAAGCTTTTGCATCTCCTTCACCCTTTAATTCCTCTGATTTTCTATAAGCTTCTGCTAATATTATAGTTTTTTCCCTATCGGCTTGAGAAGTTATCTCTAAGGCTTTTTCCCGTCCTTCAGCTCTATATTTTTTAGCCTGTTGATTTCTTTCTGCTTCCATCCTTTTATAGATATTTTGCTCATTTTCTTTGGGCAATTCTACCCTTTTTATCCTTACATCTACTATCTCAATACCTGAAGATTTAGCTTTTTGTCTACTTTCTTCCGTTACATTTTCCATAATAACATCTCTCTTAGAAGATATTATTTCAGATAAGGTATATTTGCCCATCTCTCTTCGAAGTTCAGAATATACAATGTCATCTAATCTAGCTTGGGCTCCCGCTATATTTTGCACACTTTGTAAAAATAATAGGGGATTCGAAATTCTCCATCTAGCATAGTTATCTATTACTATACTTTTCTTTCCTCCAATTATAATTCCCTTAGGTGCTGCATCATAATTTAATAATCTCTTATCAAAATATCTAACATTATCAATAAACGGAACTTTTGCATATAATCCAGGTTCTATTACTACTCTTTTCGGTTTCCCCAATCTAATCACAACAGCATTTTCAATCTCTGAAACTTGAAATAAAGATGTAGATATTACTATTACAATCATTACCAAAATACTAATTATTAGTTTTTTCATTAGTTTCCACACCTCCTATTAAGTTTAAAATACTTCCTTTTAATTCAGGATCTATTATTATTTTTTCAACACCTGGCATTGTTTTTTCCATTGTTTCCAAATACATTCTTGTTTTTGTAACCTCTTTCCCCAATGAATATTTTTCACTTAATTTTATAAATTTTGCTACATCCCCTTGAGATTCTTTAACTCTTTTTCCCTTATAAGCTTCTGCTCTATTCACCATTTGAGATGCCTGTCCACGAGCATTAGGAATAATATCATTTCTATAACCATTAGCTTCATTTATAAATCTAGATCTATCTTCACGAGCATTTGCTACCTCTTTAAAAGCTTGCATAACTTCTTCTGGAGGTCCTACATCCTGTAGTTGCAATCCTATTATCAGTATCCCAGTTCCATAGCTATCCAATATTCCCTTTAGTTTTTCACGGGTTTCCTCTTGAATTCTCTCTTTTCCAACTGTCAGAGTTTCTTCTATTCCTTTACTTCCTACAACTTGTCTAAGAGCTGATTCAGATGCACTTTTTATAGTTTCATATTGATCTTTCACATTAAATATATAATCTTTTAAGTTACTGATTTTATATTGAACACTAAAATCAACATCTATCATATTTTCATCCCCTGTAAACATCAAAGATTCCTCTGGAATATTTTGATATCTTGCAGGTGGCCCAGCCTCAACAGTTTCAAACCCTATCTCTACTCTATATACTTTTGTTGTTTTAACTATATATCTTTTCCCGATTGGTCTAGGAAAATACCAGTGCATCCCAGATCCTACAGTTTTAGAATATTGTCCAAATCTAAGAAGTACTGCTTCTTCATCTGGTCCGACTTGATATATACCGGTTCCTATAAAAACAAGAAGCAATATTGCTATTATTCCACCTAGTCCACCTTTTATATGATTCCCTGATAATCTCCTAGGTCTTCCACCCCTTGGATCTTCATTCCTTGGTGGCTCATTTTCCCCCTCATCTTTACCGTAAAATATCTCTTTTACAAATCGTTTAACATCTTCTAGATCATCAAACCTTATCTCACCCATAATGTCCCCCTTTGACGACTTAAAGTCGACTGATTAATTTTCAATTATCTATTAAATTTTCCAATTACCATTCTTTCGTGTTCTGCATAGTCATAATATACTGTTATATTTAAAAAATCATTTTTTTCCATTATTTTTTTTACAGCTTCTCCTTGATTATACCCAATCTCAAAAGCTAAATACCCATTTTTCACTAGGTGATTAGGAGCTTCTTTGGTGATTTCTTCGTAGAAATATAAACCATTATTAGGAGCAGTCAGAGCTAATTTAGGCTCATATCTTAAAACTTTCTCCTCCAACACTTCATATTCATAATCAGGTATATAGGGTGGGTTAGAAACTATCAGATTAAATTTTTTATATTCTACACTCTTCATCACATCAGATTTAATGAATTTTACATTGGTAGCATCATTTTCTACCTTATTTTTCTTAGCTACTGCTAAGGCTTTTTCACTTATATCCACTCCTAAAACCACAGATTTAGAAAGTTTTTTCCCTAAACTTATAGAAATAACCCCACTACCGCTACCAATATCTAATATTTTAGGCTCTTCTATATCTTCCATCAATTCTATGCATTTTTCAACCAATAATTCTGTTTCAGATCGTGGAATAAGAACAGATTCATCTACATAAAATTTATAGCCATAAAATTCCTCAAATCCCAATACATATTGAAGAGGTCTCTTATTTTTTCCTATCTCTACCAGCATCTCTCGAATTTCTTTTTTTTCTGACCCTGTGATCTTTCTTTCAAAATATACTATACTCTTAGTTAGAAGTTCTAAAAATTCCTTCCTATTATTTTTTTTAATTTTATTACTATCTAAACCTTTTATCATTTCATTATTTTCAACTTTTATTTCTGTGCTTTCAGCACTCTCTTCTTTTAGGAGTTGGTCAAATCCAATTTTTTTCTTTATCATTTGTAATATATACTTTTTAATCCTAACCCTTTCATCATCTATAAGAGGTCTATCATATTCTGCATAGAGCAATATTCTATCGATGGATAATACATGAGATATTACCTTTTCTGCTTCTAATCTAGGTTTAGAAAAGGAGTATTTTTTAAAATACTCCTCACTCCACCTCAATATATCGAGTAGATTTTTCATTAATCTACCATACTTTGTAGTTGATCTGCTTGATCAAATGTGATTAATCCATCGATTATAACATCTATGTCTCCGTCTAAGATATACTCTAACTTATGAACTGTAAGTTTAATTCTATGATCCGTTACTCTTCCTTGTGGAAAGTTATATGTTCTAATTTTTTCAGATCTAGCACCAGTTCCTACTTGTAATTTTCTATTTCCCTCTACCTCTGATCTCTGCTTTTCAACTTCAGCTTCAAATAATTTAGCTGCTAATAATTTCATAGCTTGCTCTCTATTTTTTAATTGTGATCTACCATCTTGACATTGAACTACCGTTCCCGTTGGCATATGTGTTATTCTTACTGCTGAATCTGTAGTATTAACGTGCTGACCTCCTGATCCTCCTGCTCTATACGTATCTATCTTAAGGTCACCTGTTTTTATATCAACTTTTGTAACATCATCTATTTCAGGTAAGATTGCAACAGTAATTGTAGAAGTATGAATTCTTCCAGATGCTTCTGTAGCGGGTACTCTTTGTACTCTATGTACTCCTGATTCAAATTTTAATCTAGAATAAGCACCTTGTCCTTTAATTAAGAAGATTACTTCTTTCAATCCACCTACACCAATTTCATTCTTTTCCATTATTTCTATCTTCCATTTTCTTCTTTCTGCATACCTACTATACATTCTGAATATGTCTCCAGCGAATAGTGCAGCTTCATCTCCACCTGCTCCACCTCTTATCTCTACAATTACATTTTTATCATCGTTAGGATCCTTTGGAAGTAATAGTCTTTTCATATCCTCTTCCATTTTAGGCAGTTTTTCCTCTATTTCATTTTTTTCTTCTAGCATCATCTCTTTCATTTCATCATCTTTTTCATCTTTTAAGTTATCTTTGATAAACTCTAATTCATCACAACACCCCTTATACTCCTTGTATTTCAATACAATTTCTTCCATATCATTTATAGCCTTATTGTATTCAATCATCTTTTTGTGATCTGTTGCCACTTCTGGAGTTGCTAATAATGCATTTAACTCATCATATTTTTTTACTACTTCATCTAATTTTTTAAACATCTATTCATCCCTTCCTACAACTTTATTTTTTATAATATCTATTATTCATTATTCATTATTCTTAACTTTTACAAAAGTATATCCCTTTAAAATTAAGACTTCAACTTATAAAGTATACCATAATACGTTATTAAAAACAATTTTCCCTTATATTAGAGATAGTTGTGAGACTCGACTTCAATAGAATACCATTTTTTAAGTATTATAATATTTTTTATTGACATAATAAAGAAAATAGTTTATACTTTTAAAAATAGATTATAAAGGAGCAAAAATATGTTTAAATTAATTACGATTTTTAATAATAATAATAATACCTAATAATCTTAAATAAATAAACTCAGGAGGACAATCATGAAAAAGACAACAGATAAATACAAAAGTAAATTATCATTATTAGAAACAGAGATTGCAATCAAAAAACTTAAAGATTATTTCCAAGATTCACTATCTTACGAACTTAACTTAACTAGAGTTTCAGCTCCTCTTTTTGTTAAAGCTACATCTGGATTAAACGATGACTTAAACGGGACTGAAAAGGCAGTTGCTTTTTCTACAAAGCATGAAGAAAGATTAGAGATCGTCCATTCATTAGCAAAGTGGAAAAGAATGGCTTTATACAGATATGGATTTGAATCTCATACAGGTTTATATGCCGACATGAACGCCATAAGAAAACATGAAGATCTTTCTGAAATCCATTCTCTATATGTAGATCAATGGGATTGGGAAAAGATAATTTTAGAAGAGGAAAGAAACATCACAAAACTTAAAGATATTGTTGATAGAATCTATAAGGCATTTAAAAAAACAGAAAGCTATATCAAGAGAGAATATCCTATTCTTACTCAGACTTTACCTGAAAAAATTCACTATATAACAGCTATTGAATTAGAAAAAAAATATCCTACTCTTACTCCTAAAGAAAGAGAACATGCTATTACTAAAGAATATGGTGCTGTATTTATCATTGGAATCGGAGATAAACTTCCTTCTGGTAAACCTCACGACGGTCGTGCTCCAGATTATGATGATTGGTCACTAAACGGAGATATATTATTTTGGGACTCTTTATTAGATAAATCTTTAGAACTATCTTCTATGGGGATCAGAGTAGACAAAAAAGCTCTTTTAGATCAACTAGAAAAAACAGATACTATGTGGAAAAAAGACCTGGATTTTCATAGATCACTTCTTGAAGGAAAATTACCTTTTACTATAGGTGGAGGAATAGGACAATCTAGAATTTGTATGTATTTCTTAGAAAAAGCTCATATTGGAGAAGTTCAATCTTCTTCTTGGCCTGCTCATATCATCAAAGAGTGCAAAGAAAAAGGAATAGAACTACTGTAATTTAACCTCTATTTATAGGCTGAAAACGTCTCATGGTGAGACGAATTGTCTCTTCATGAGACGTTTTTTCTCACTAGGGGAAAAATTTAAAAATACTCTCTCTATCCCAATAAATTAGAAGGGGTATCTTTTATATTTTTGTTTTAAAAAACGATTTCAGTCTAAAGATTTATCCCTTTTTCCTCTGGTTTTTCAAAATCAGGGTAAATTCTTTCAAGATCACCTGTTGTAGCTGCATTTTTCTTAAATTTAGACATATCTATCTCTGAATTTGAATTTTTATCAGTTACTATTTCAGCAGTCAATTGAATATATATTTGCCTAACTTCATTTGTAGTTGAAGTGTCCCTAAATAAAGTTCCTAATACAGGAATATCTCCTAAAATCGGTACCTTGTTGACGGTTTTCTTTACTTCTGTTTTTTTCAACCCTCCTATAAATATTACATCTCCATCTCGCACCTGTACTTTTGTTGTAATATTATTTTCCTGTTTTGCTCCTGATTTTTCTGAATATCCAGAAGTTAATTTAAAACTACTAACTTCAGAGTTAACTTCAAGAATTATTGTGTCCGGTTCATTCAAACCCTCTCTTATTGTGGGTGTTACGGTAAATATTGTCCCTGCTTCTTCCCAAATTGGTTCCTCTGTACGATTACCATCATCGTCTGTCTCTACCGTTGTTCCTACAATTACTTCTTCTGTCACTTTAAAGTTTGCTACCTCTCCATTTACGATAACTACAGAAGGTACAGAAGCGAGCGATAAATCTTCCGTAGTTTGTAAAAGGTTCATCGAAAGAGAAAGTAAATTTTTTCCATCATTAAATATATCTATAAAACTAATGGCACTTCCTGCAGCAGATACTGGGCTTCCTGATCCTATTGAACTCAATAATCCTGCACTTGTTCCAGTATCCCCAACTGCACTTACTTCACTATCTTTACCGGAAAATAACCAGTTAAATCCAAGATCTTCAAGTAAATTATCGGTTGTATCCAATACTTGAGCAGTTATTCTCACCTGTTTTACAGGACGATCCAAATCATCTATTAATTTTTTAGCTGTATTAATATTATCCTTTTCACCTTTTAATACTAACATATGCAGTTTAGGAAATGCAGTCACTGCTAAAGTCTCTCCTAAGATAGAATCCACTACACCCTTTATATCATCTGCAAAACCATGTTTTAGCTGGATCCTTTCTGTAATAATATCTATTCCATCCTTATTTTTACTACTACCAAATTCTTTTTCTCTCACTCCTTCTTCTTTTTTTGCTACAACTAACCCCTCTTTATTTTTCTTGTCTAATATAATATCTATATTAGTAACCTTATTTTGTTTAATATCAACTACTTCACTGGATGTAGCATACCCATTTTTTTCCAATTTTAATATATAAACACCAGGTCTTATATTATCATAGATAAATACTCCTCCAGCCTCTGTCCTTATAGATTTATATTCACTGTCTACCAAGGTTATTCTTACTCCTTTTAAACCTTGGTTATTTCCTCCTTCTATCTTTCCCATCAATGTAGTAGCACCCTTGCCTGTCTTTGTTAGCATAATTATTTTCCCTATATATACCTCTTCTAATCCATTGGTCACTTCTATTATATCCAACACTTCCCTTAGAGGCTGTCCCTTATTTATATATAAATCTATTACTACATCTTTAACATCTGAATCCGCTACCATAGTTACCTTACTAACTTTAGAGATCAGTGCTAAAGCATCAGATAATTTAGTCCCATTAAAGTCCATATCTTCCTCAAATTTTGCTCGTGGTAATTTTTTTATTGTAACTCCAAATGTTGTAGTTCCTACAGTAAAAATTACAAGTAGTATAAAAAAATATTTTTTCATATCATCACCTTTCCCTTAAGTATAGGGGAACGGCTCGACCATTTTTCCCCTGTTTTATTTCTATTCTATCTTTAAACACTTTAATATAATATGCCATGTTTTCTATTTTGATCGTTTTAAACCCACTTATTATAGCTCTATTTTTAGAACCATTTTCTAAATAATAGACCACTGCTGAATTCACTCCATTTTGTGTTATCAACATAGTTGGTTTAAACTTTGCTTCGACAAATGCCTTAAATTTTCCATAATTCCCAGAAAATTCATCTAAATTTTCCATAAACATACTCTCTTCATCACCATAAAAAATTTTAACCCCTTCATCATAAACTTCATCGGAAAGATATTTAGATAATGGATTTAATTTTTCCGGCTCTTCTATTACAGAAGGAGTTGTTGCCTCCACAACTTTCACTGTTTCTACTTTTTCTGTTTTTACCGGTATTTCTACTTTTTTTTCTTCCTTATTACAGGAGATAAGAAAAGATCCTACAAGTGTCAAAAATAATATCTTAGTTTTCATCATTACCTCCCTCACTTTCAGTGGTAATATTATAATATCCTAACCTAAATTTAACTTCTATCAGACCGGGATTTTCATCTTCCATATTAAATGGCTTCGTCATTATCTCTAACCGACTATTTTTCAATGTGAGCAGGTTTTTAGAGTTCTCTAAATAGTAGAAAAATAATGCTATATCTCTACCGCTTCCTGTTATTTTATACGGTATTACCTTTCTTTTGTATTCTTTATTCCCTTCAATTTCCACAGTTTCCGTCTTCCCGATTTCTAATAATTCTATATTTAGATGATCTAATATATCCTGTATAATCTGCTTTAATCTAGCCTCATCTTTGAAACTGTACTCATTGAATTTATTTAATAGTTCTTCTAATCTATATTTTTGATTTGCCCTTTCTACCTTTATTCTTTCATATCTTTTTTCAAATAATTTCAAATTTTGAGCAGTTACTATTTTTTCTTGCTTAACTTTCACTAATTCCTCTTTTTTATCAAAAATTCTTCCTATCGGTGATATTACCAAGAAATAAATAAGAAAAATTATTCCTATAATCGTTCCTGTGATCAAGAGTAGTTTTATTTGTTTTTTATTAATATTTATTTCTTTTCCAAACAGATCCATAGCACTCAACCCCTAATTATAATATATTGGAATTTATTCCAATTCCAATACATATTCAAATTCATCTACTTTTTCCCCATATTTAATTGACTTTTTCAAATAATTTAGCGTTACATTTTTATATACCTCACTGTCTAACATTCTTTCTTCAAAATAATAAGCATTTTCCTCCGAACTTTTCGTCTCTTGATCTTTAAAAGAAAAACCTTTTATCCTTACCTCTGTTCCTTCATAAACCAAACTTTGAATCCATACATTTTTAGGAACATTCCCATCCAATGATCGAAAGATCTCTGATACTCTTAAGTTTTTTTGTGAAAAAATATCTTCTATAATCTCTATTTTTGCACCTAAATTAGTTTCTTTTTTTGATTCCAGAGTTAACTGCTTTATTCTTTTATTTTTTTCTGCTATCTCTATCCTTTCTATATTAATTTTTTTCTGGACAGAACTTTCTACCATTTTGATACCAAAAAATGTTACATAGAGAATTAAAAACACCATTATAAATCCACCTAAACATTTTCTAAAATATTCTTCTATTTCTAATCTATTTTTGTATTCTTTGGTTAAAAAATTCATTTGATTCATCTATCCCACCTCTTTTATTAAGGCACCCATAAGGGTCGTTATTCTAAACGTTGATAATAGTTCTCTATCCTCTGCTTTTTTATAATCCAAATTTAACAAATCCAAATCTACTTCCTCACAAGGTAAATCAAAAGCATCATCAAAGTAAGGTTTAAACCCTTTTATGAGAGCTCCACCTCCAGTTAAGAAAATTTTACTTATCCTTCCTTCAGTCAAATTAGTATTAAAATATTCCAAAGAATTTTCTATCTGAGTAGTCAATTCATTCACTATTGATGTCAAATCCTTAAACATCGACATCTCACTCTGAGACTTATATTTTCTATCATCATCATTACCTAATTCAAGCTGATGCTTTTCTAACTCTGCTTCTTCATAGTCTAACATCTCATGTTCTTTTATTATTTCAGTAAAATCACTCCCACCTACCCCTACTATTCTCAGCATATTTAAAGTTCCCAGTGTACTCATAAATATTTTACTAGTATCTCCTCCTATATCGACGATCATTATATTTTCGTTTGTTTCTTTTTCTGATTTTTGATCCAATATATCTACCAAATTATTAAGAGCAATAAAATCAGGAATTATTTTTAATACCCTTATTTTAAATTGACTTAAAATTCCTAAGATTTTTTCGATTTCCTCTACAGGAATTGTAATTACCACTAGTTTTTTATAAATATCTGTTTCATAGATGGTTTCTATCTGAGTAATAAAGTCATCCTTTGTATAGCCTGAAATTATATCCTCAAGATCCTCCTCTATTTTAGCTTCTAGATCAGCCTCTCCACCTTCCTCTTTAGTGCTGCTGTATTCCAGTGTTTTTACATAAAATTTAGAAGCAGGTATGGTCACTATTAAATTTTTTCCCTTTAGATTTATTTTTTTCCCCAGTGTCTCCAAAGATTCCTGAATAGCTACTGTTTTTTCTTCGGCCATGTCTAAATAATCAACAAAATTAATCTTATCTATTTTTTTATTTTTATAGAGTGCTACCTTTATTCCGCTGCTACCTATATCTAGTGCTCCATCGACCTTAAATTCAAACATAGATCCCCCTCCTTTTCTATTTTAATTTCTCTACTGTCATACTGTCTAATTTATCTTCATCAATTATGATACTGCTTCCACTAGGTGTTACTTTTACACTTTCTTCATAGGTTATCCTATACTTTTCTGCCCCTATCCCAGAGGCAGATACAGACACTATCTTCTCATAAGTTAAATCTATTGAAGTAGAGTTAATTGTATCCAATAAATTTGAATCTAGTGGTGCCACTAGAGAGTTATTATTTTTATCTATCCCGCTTAGTTCTATCAGTCTATATCCTCCTACACTTATTGCACTTCCTGTAGTTTCTGTCCATAACCTTATTATTTTTTCCCCGGTATTATTCAGCCAGGCACGACTGACTATTTTACCATTTATAACTTTATCCTCTGCTAGCCAGGGCTGTATTGCCTGGTCTGATGTAATAGCCGTTCCTGATGTTATTTTCATAGCTGATCCTGTCGCAGCATCCCAGCGAGCTCCAAAATATTCATTATAGTTATTTAAAACCACCCCTGTATAATGTTCTCCTACTACAGGCATTACTATTATTTCACTTCCAGGAGTGACTTCTATAGCATATTGAGTTGTAGAAGTAGCTTGGCTATACTCATTAACCAAATAATTTTCAACAGCACTAGAACTAGTTGCATAGAGATGCCCTCTGCTCACATATTCATCTGCCAAATAAAGCTCATAGTGAGCTATAGCAGAACCGCTATCCAAACCACTGCTTATTCTCATTCCCTTTATCTTATATATCGATCTTTGATTTCTATTCCTAGCTATATAATACATAGTCAGGGTGATTGTCATAAAAAATGACAGCATCAATATAGATAAAATCAAAGCTGAACCTTTCTTCTTCATACTCCCCCTCCTACACGCCTTCGGCGTAATTGATAATTTATAATAAACAATTTAAAATTAAACTCTTTAAAATCACTTCGTTCTTCCCTACGAGGAAGAAACATAAAAAGAAGAGGGTCACTGTAGATTTATCCTTGTGATTCCCACATCTCTCACTTCATTTCTTACCTTACCTTCTAATCTCTCGGGTACATCTATCTTAAAATGAAAGAGTAATATCTTATCTTGATATTTAAATTCTCCTACTTCTACATCACTTAATATAGTAGAATTATTTCCTAAACTAGTGATACTACTACCTTCTTTTAACTTTATGTCACTTCCATCTATTGCATATTGAACATATTTAGGGTTTCCACTTAGATCTGTCGTATAGATGATAACTTTCTTCCCTATAGAGCCGTCATTGATCAAAGTATCAGTATCATCAAATACTCCTACCGGTTCCCCACCTAAGTTACTGTCACTTTTTGCATTTCTTACATCTCTCTTGATGAATTCCACTACCTCATTTAATCTGCTGTCTACCTTGGACTGATTATAAAGTCTGTCTTGAGCACCCATAAAGGCATCGATCATAGGAGAAAACATAAGCATAACAATTCCCATAATAGCTGTTACCATTATTATTTCTATCAAAGTAAACCCTTTTTTTTTCATATTATCACTTCCAATTTTCGATAGGAGTTATTATAAATGTGGTCTTCATTTCTGTTTTTCTTTTTGTCAAATTAGAATCTTCCTTTTTTCCATACCCGAATATAAACTGCCCATAGATAAGGTCTTTACTATATACACTGCTTTTATCTTCTTCACCCGTAATAGGGTCGGTATAGCTATCAGTATTACTATTATAATCTTTTAAATTACCCTTTGTTGTTTTTATGTTTAAATAAAAACTAACATCATTTAGGTTTATACCTTTAGAGTTAAATAAAACCATCTCTACAGGTATGCCAAAATCAGTAGCAAATTGATTTATTGTAAAAGCTGAACCTGTAGGAGTCAATGTATATGGAGAACTTGTAGTAAAACTACCTAAATTATCATAGCCCCTGGATTTTATATAATCTATCATAGTCTGGCTGATCCTTGCTGCTTCCTCCGTTTCAGAGGCTCTATGATGAAACAATATAGCTTTTGCTCCTAAAGTAACCACTGGCACTATTCCAAAAAGTAATATTCCTAGAGCTACCAAAGCTTCTATTAAACTATATCCTATTTTTTTTTTATTCCTTTGATTTCCTATTTTTTTTTCGTTCATCATTTCACCACCCTCTATCGTCTAGCTCAAATACCCTACCACTAAACCTGCCACTGCTATATAAGGTCCAAAAGGCATTATATCCTTTCTTGTTTTTTTCTTAAAAAAAATCAATCCCACACCAATTATTGCACCCGAAATAAATGCAATATTTAAAAATATAAAAACTTGATATAAGCTAAAATATCCGATCATTGCTCCTATACCCATAGCCAATTTTACATCTCCAAACCCCATTATTTCATAACCAAAACTTTCTCCAAAACCGTATAAGACTATATAAAATAGTGCAAAACTTCCCGCCCCTAATACACTTCTTTCAAATCCTATGGTAAAGAAAGAAGAAATAATTCCTATTATAAAAATAGACAAACTAATCCTGTCTGGAATATAATAGTGAGTAAAGTCTATCCAGATACCTACAACTAAAAGACATATAAATATCAAATATTTTATTCCTAATATTCCTAATCCAAATCTTAAAAAAAATAGGTAGAATAAAATTCCTGTTATAAATTCTACAATTGGATACTGAATAGATATATGTCCTTTACATCCACTGCATTTCCCTCTCAAAATAAAAATATAAGAAAATACTGGTATATTTTCATACCACCTAATTTTATGTCCACACAATGGACAATGAGAAGGAGGAAATGCTACGCTTTCTCCCTTAGGTATCCTGTAAATACAAACATTTAAAAAACTTCCTATAATTAAACCCAATAACAAAACTAACCACTGCATTTTCTACCTCACTTTTTATCTCAATTCATATTCCCTTACCAATTACTATAATAATATTATATATACATACACATTTCATTTTTACCTGTAAATTAATTTAATTAAAATTAATAATTTAAAATTATAATCATAAAATCAATATTATTATACGATTAAATCCCCACTTCTGCAAATTTCCAAAAAAAAAAGTGCCCTAAGACACCTTTAAAAAATTATTTATTTAAGTTATAGAATACTCCCATACCTTCATATACAGCAGATTCTCCTAATTGCTCTTCAATTCTTAATAATTGATTGTATTTAGCCATTCTATCTGATCTTGATGCAGAACCAGTTTTTATTTGACCAGCGTTAGTTGCTACAGCAACGTCAGCGATTGTATCATCAGCAGTTTCTCCAGATCTATGAGATACTACAGCAGTCCATCCTGCTTTCTTAGCCATCTCGATAGCTTCTAAAGTTTCAGTTAATGTCCCAATTTGATTTAATTTAATTAAGATTGAGTTAGCAGACTTTAATTCGATTCCTTTTGCTAAGTACTCAGTGTTAGTTACTAATAGATCATCTCCTACTAGTTGAACTTTATCTCCCATCTTTTCTCTCATAGATGCAAAACCCTTCCAGTCATTTTCGTCTAATCCATCTTCGATAGATGTGATAGGATACTTTTCTACTAACTCTGCATACCATGCGATCATTTCAGTAGTTGTTCTCTTAACTCCGCCTTCTCTTTTGAAGTTATATACTTTTTCTCCATCTTCTCCACCATCACAGAATTCAGATGCAGCAGCATCTAAAGCTAAAGTAACGTCTTTTCCTGGCACATATCCAGCTGCTTTGATAGCTTCAATGATGATATCTAAAGCTCCTTCAGTTCCTTCTATTTTAGATGGTGCATATCCACCTTCATTTCCTACGTTTGTAGAATCTCCATTAGCTTTTAAGATTTTTCCTAAGTTATGGAATACTTCTGCTCCCATTCTTAATCCTTCTCTAAATGATGTAGCTCCTACTGGTTGTACCATAAATTCTTGTACATCTACAGCTGAGTCAGCATGTGACCCACCATTTAAGATATTCATCATTGGTAATGGTAAATCTTTTGCATTAGCTCCACCTAAGTATCTATATAAAGGTTGTCCTAAAGCATTTGCTGCAGCTTTTGCAGTTGCTAAAGATACACCTAATATTGCGTTTGCTCCTAATCTTGATTTAGTTTTAGTTCCATCTAAAGCGATCATTTTTCTGTCTACCGCTACTTGATTAATTGCGTTCATTCCTAAAATAGCTTCTCTGATTTCAGTATTTACATTTTCAACTGCTTTTAAAACACCTTTCCCTAAATATCTAGATTTATCTCCATCTCTTAATTCAACTGCTTCTCTCTCTCCTGTTGATGCTCCTGAAGGCACTGCTGCTCTTCCCATTGATCCACATTCTAAAGTTACGTCAACCTCTACTGTTGGGTTTCCTCTTGAGTCTAATATTTCTCTTCCTAAGATTTCTACTATTCTAGTCATGTTCTCCTCCTGAATTTTTTATTATTTAATATATATTAATAATAGTACATTTTTTTCACTATGTAAAGATTAATTTTGTATCATTTTCAAACAAAAATAGAGCAAAAAATGCCTAGATATTATTTTACTAACTTTTATCGTTTATACTTTAAAATTTGTTTTTTCAAATAAAAAAGATATAGAAAATATCTATATCTTTTTTATAATTATAATTTTTTCATCTCTTCCATTAACTTTTGATTTTTATAATCATAGATTACTCTGTCTTTTACTTTATCAAAGTTAGCTTCTTCAAATTTTATTTCCTTTGTTTTTTTGAATACATAAATTCTTTTTTCAGTCTTTATTATACTTATTTTACCTAGGTTAGATTCAAATATCTCTTTAGCTAACAAGTCATCATATCCTAAAGCTTTGATATATCCATCTTTCTTTATATCTAAATATTCCGAAGTTTTATACTTTGAATATGATTTTTTACTGGCATCTTCAAAAGTTAATTTATTGGTTTCCAACTCTTCAACCACTGTCTTAGCAGTTCCCATCACTTTTTCAAAAGTTTTTTTCCCTGAGCTTACTTTTATCAAGATATGAGATGCTTTAACCTGCCCTTTTTCCTCATTTTTATTTTCTACAAAAATAATATGATATCCAAACTTTGATTTAACTACCTCTGGATATACTTTGCCAACTTCACATTTAAAAACTGCTGTTTCAAATTCAGGAATCATTTGACCCTTTCCAAACCATCCTAAATCTCCACCATTTGGTGCACTTGGTCCATCTGAGTATTTTTTAGCCATCTCAGAAAAATTATCTGCATCCACTTTTTTCAAAATTTTATTGGCTCTTTCTTTAGCTTTTTCTATATCTAAATCTGTTGGATTCACAACAAAATTAATTATATTTGCATCAGCACTAGCCTCTACATTATAACCCTCTTTATTTTCATTAAAAAACTTTTTGATCTCTGTATCATTAGTTACAATATTTTCTTTGATATTATCTACAAGCTGTAATTTAAGATCCTTTATCTGGTTCATAGTTGGCAGAGTTTCGTCTTTTTTTGCCCCTCTATCCATTGCAATTTTTGCCAATTTAATCTCATCTTTTATATTAGCTATAGATTTAATTTTTGCCTCATTATAGTCTTTAACACCATAAAAAGATTGATATAATGCACCTTTTATGATATCTATATTTGTTATTTTAAATCCTTCTTCTTCAAACTCTACAGTAGGTGTGATATTACCATAGTTTTCTCTAATATCATCTAGTTTAGCCTCTTTTTTTCTTGCTTCTATTAATTTCATCAACTCTTTATTTCCATTTGCTTCCTTTAGATTTTTCTCAATGAGAGGTTTTGCCTTCTCATAAGTTTTACCTAAATATTCCCTATATCTATCTTTTTTATATTGAGCTATTTTTTCTTCTTCTAGAATTTTAGTATTTTCAACTACTTTATCTCTAGTTTTTTTCACTAAGATAGACTCTCTAATAGATGTTTCAAAACTTTTCTTGCTATATCCTTGAGCACTTAACATTCTTTTAAATTGTTCTTTATCTGGAATTTGTGTTTTTATAGCACCAATTTTTACGTCTACTTCTGAACTACTCACCTTTACTTTAAGATCCTTTCCAATCTCTTTCAAAATTTCATTAGTTAAGATATTGTCTACTGCTAATATTTTAGTTTCTTCCCTGTCCATAGGAGTTGTAAAATATTGACTATATTGATTACTAATATTATTGATCCCTCTTTCTAATTCAGTAATTGCTATTTTATTTCCATTTAGTTTAAAAGCATACCGTTTATTTTTTAATCCCATATTGATATTACTAACTATTACAGTTAGCATTGAAATGAAAAACCCTATTGTGATCATCCAAATCACAGGTCTCATTTTTTTTCTTAAACTTCTAATTGCCATTATATTTCCCCCATTTCTATTTTAATATTATCCTTTTTGATCTAACTTATATCTTCTAATCTTTTCATATAATGTAGTTCTACCTATTCCTAATAATTTAGCCGTTTCTTGTTTATTCCATCTAGTTTTTTGTAAAGCTGTAGCAATTACTACTTTCTCAACATCTGCTAAATTATAAAGTTCTTTCTCTAATATTTCTTTTAGTGGTCCTAACCCAGATATTTCATTGTATCACTTGAGATAATAGGCATCTCTCTATGAATGTCTACAACTATCTTATTTAAAAAATAATTAGCTAATAGAGGAATATCATCTTTTCTCTCTCTTAATGGAGCCATCTCAATAGGAAAAGCTGTCAATCTATGATATAGATCACTCCTAAATTTACCACTTTCAACCTCTGTTTTAAGATTCTTATTTGTAGAAACAATAAATCTAATATTTACTTTCTTAGTTTTATTTCCTCCTACCCTTCTGAATTCACCATATTCTATCACCCTAAGTAATTTTGCCTGAGCCTTGATATCTAAACCTGTAATTTCATCTAAAAATACAGTTCCTCCATCAGCTTCCTCTAAAATCCCTACTTTCCCAGAACCAGATCCTGGAAAAACATCCCTTTCATATCCAAATAATTCTGATTCTATTATATCAGAAGACATTGAAGCACAATTGATTACCATAAAACTTTTCTTTCTTCTATCAGATTTTTTATAAATTTCTGCTGCTATTAATTCTTTTCCTACACCATTTTCTCCACTAACAAGTACAGTCAGATCACTTTCTGCTATCTTATCTATTAAGTTTTTAACTTCTTTTATTTTAGTACTTTGTCCGACAATCTCTTGAATTTCCTCAGTATCAGATAATTTTTTTTCTAATTTTCTTTTTTCTTTTAGTATAGATAAACTTTGTAAAGCTGGGAAAATCAACTTATTAAATTCCTTTATACACAAAGGTTTCAATAGATAGTTATATATATCAGCACCTCTTAGGTCTTTTAATACTTCTTCAGTTTCTTCCTCTATTAATCCCACTACTACAAAATCTTTTCCTATACCATTTAATTTTCTTCTTACCTCTGTAAAGGTAAACCATGTCATATTTTGATCTAATAAAATAATATCAAAATCACTTTCCCTCAACATATCTAATCCATCTAAAAAATTATTAAAAGTAATTATTTCATATTCACCTAACAATTCTTTTCTTACCTGTTTTAAAATTTCCTTTCTTTCAGAAATCGCTAAAATCGATTTTTTCACAACATACCTCCTACATTCTTGATTTTTTTCATCACTGTATTATAATCAATCAAGTGTCAAATTTCAAGACTTTTTTGTTTTATTTTGTTTTATTCGAAACATATTTCCAATTTTATTACACAAAAGTAAAAAATATCAATAATTTCTAATTTAAATATTATTAATTTTATTTCCACTTCTGTATAATTATTGAATTTTAAAGTTTCAAAAATTTAAAATGAGGGCGATAAATGCCCTCATTTTATCTAAATATTAATATATTCTAGAGCCCTTACTGAGATGTCAAAAGTTATATTATAATCTAAATTCTCTTTTAAATTCGAAAATTTTTCTATTAATTCGTAACATCGTTCTCTTTCTGCTATAACTAATAAAATCTCATCCTCTCCAGGCCAAACATGGGTGTTGAGATGTTTTATTCCTTTTTGCCACGATACCTTTAGTTTTGGAATGATAGCATATTTTATAACATCGCTATTTTTTAGTTCTTCCAATATTGTCTCTTCCAAAGATCCATCAAACAATACTCTGAGTTCTTTATACTCTCCCTTTAATTCCATAAAAACCTCCCCTCTTTATCGCTTACAGAAAAATGTACAATTTATAATTGATAATTAAATTAAAATCTCTGAACACAGAGTTTTATTTAGTTCTTAAATAGAGCTTCACAGAGAAATTCTATATTTTCTCTTTCACGATAATTCGTTCCATTCGTGATTCAGTTTTTTTTATTTTTTAAATTTAGCTTTTACTCTGTCCACGCCATTTTCTACCAATTCATATAGAACTGGTATTATTACCAAGGTTAATAGTGTCGAAATCATCAATCCAAAGATTACAGCTATAGCCATACTCTGATACATCTCAGATCCCTGACCTAGTCCTAATGCTAATGGTGTCATTCCTAACATCGTTGTTAGGGTTGTCATAAGAATCGGTCTTAATCTTGTTCTACCGGCTTCTAAGACTGCTATTCTTCTGTCACTTCCCCTTGCAATCAATAATTTTATATAGTCTATAAGTACCAATGCATTATTAACTACTATACCAGCTAACATGATAATTCCTACCATTACCATTACATTAAATTCCTTGCCTGTGATCATCAGACCTGCATATACCCCCATTATAGATAGCGGTACAGATCCCATAATTATAAATGGTAATACCAAGGATTCAAATTGAGAAGCCAATATTACGAAGATTAAGAATATCGCAATAAACATCGAATTTTTCAGCTGTACCATCATCTCACTGGTTCTTTGATTGTCTCCACCAAATCTATAAGCTACACTGTTAGGCACTCCTAGTTCCTTTATTTTTTCTGTAATCAATTTTTCCACTGTTTTACTGTTATTTCCGCCTCTTAGGTTGGCACTCAAGGTTACCTTTCTTATTCTATTTAATTTTTCTTTTTCCGCTGGTCCCTCAACTACCTCTATGTGGGCAATATCGGAAACCTGAATAATATCTTCTGAATCTAATTTCAATTTACTCGTCATCAACTTAGACAATGATTTTCTATATTCATCAGGCATCATTACATTTACCTCTATCTCCTCTAAATCTGTTTTAAGGTCAATAGGATTAGATCCTAATACTTGATAGAATATTACCTTGTTTATATCTGCCGGCCTTATACCATAGTATCTAGCCTTCTCTCTGTCTATTACTATCCTAGCTTCTGGACTTCCTCCAGTCAAACTACTCTTAAAGTCTCCTATTTCCGGCATATTTTTCATCTCTTCAAAGACTAAATTAGCAAAATTATCCAATTGTCCTGCATTATCCGATGTAATATCCAATTCTATATCCCTTCCACCGCTATCAGGTCCCTTAGCATATCCATCGGCTACATTTAAGTCTACGTCAGGGATTCCTTTTAATTTTTCCCTTATGATATCTGTTATCTCAAATACCGATTTATCCCTGTTTTTTCTTAGATCTAACTTTACATTGATAGAAAATCCGTCTGTCTCTACTGAGGTTTCTATATTTTTAGTATATTTATCAGACTCTAATATTTTTTCTACTTTTCTAGTGATAGAATCAACTTTGTCTAGTGTAACTCCTGGTGGTGTTTCTCCTGTTACTACATATACATTATCATCTGTTGCAGGTATAAATCCTCCTCCAACTATCTTGATTCCTGGTATTACTATAGCAAAGAACATTATTATTACTACCAACAAAGTCTTAAACTTATGTTTTAGTGTCAATGATAATAATTTTATATATCTCTTTTTTATAAAGATAAGAATTTTTCTATCTTGGACTTCCACTACCTTTTCCTTCAATATCTTATTAGCTATCATAGGCACAAAGGTCATGGCAACTAATAGTGAAGCCAGCAATGAGAATGTTACAGCCCATGACATCCCCCAAAATACTTCCTTAGCCAACCCTTCGGTCATTACTATAGGTAAAAATACCGCAACTGTCGTAGCTGTAGAAGCTACAATTGGTACTAACATCTCCGAAGCTCCATCTCTGGCAGATTCAAATTTTGGTTTTTTCAATTCTGTCATGTGTCTATAGATATTATCTAGAACTACTACTCCATTATCTACCAGCATTCCTACCCCTAAGGATAATCCCATTAGAGATATTATATTGAGTCCTACTCCTATACTGTTTAATAGAAAAAATGCTCCTACAATAGATAGGGGAATTGCCATAGCTATGATAATCGTAGCTCTGACATCTTTTAAAAATAAAAATAATACTATTGAAGCAAGGATCAGCCCTGCTATGGCACTATTTTTTACATTGTTTATAGAGTTAGATATATCTATAGATGTATCATAGGATACACTTAATTTCACATCTGCTGATAACGTCTGTTCTAAAGATTCAATAGCTTTTTTTACTCCATCTGAGATCGATACAGAGTTTCCATCTGTAGATTTTTCTACCGATATAGAGATAGAAGGAGTACCGTTCATCCTATTGTAACTTTTTACATCTTTATTTCCTAACTTTACATCCGCTACATCTTTAAGATACAGCGCCTTACCATCTTCATTACTAATTACTATATTTTGTACCTCTTCTACAGTTTTTAATTCCGTCATCACCTTAATAAGATATCTTTTTCCACCCTCGTCTACAGTTCCAGCTGGAATATTCGTACTAGATTGTCCTATTATGTCATATAGGTCATCGATATTCATTCCATAAGATTCTATCTTATTTGGATCGACCTCTACCTTTACTTCTTTTTCATATCCACCATAAACCTCTACATTTCCAACTCCTAAGATCTGTTGAAATCTAGGTTTAATTCTATTTTCTGCCAAACTTTTAGCTAAGATCAAATCATCAGCTGATACTGTAACAGCAATTACTGTTTCTCCCCCTGGTTGAACTTTTTTTACTATGGGAGTATCTATATCTGATGGCAGATCATTCCTGATATTATTTAATTCTGTCTGTACATCAGTTACTTTTTTATCTGTATCTGTTCCATAATCAAATTCTAATACAACGATGGATACATTTTCCGATGAGGTTGAATTCATCTCTTTTATCCCTTCTATATTAGGCATAACTTCCTCTATTTTCCTGGTAACCAAACTATCCATATCCTCTGGAGTAGCTCCAATCCATTTAGTCTGAATCATTACTACAGGAATGTTCATATTTGGCATCAAATCTACTGGCATATTTTTTAATCCTAATAAACCCATTCCTACCATAGTTATCATAAGCATGATAACCGAAACAGGCCTTTTTATTGCAATTGATGATATAGCCATCTTCGTCCTCCTAATTCTCTTCCTTTATATAATCTCCATCATTTAGAGAATATTGCCCTGCTACTACAATTCTATTTGATTTTTTTAAATCTGAACTTATTACCTCACAATTTTCTCCATCGGAAATACCTAAGTTTACTTTTATCTTTTTAGCTACTAACATCTCTTTTGTCTCTTTTTCCCCATCCTTTTCTGACTCAACATTTTCCTTATCCACTACAAATATATATGAATATAACTCCTCAATAATTACAGCTTTTTTAGGAACTAATATCCCTTCTTTTTTCCCCGTATATAATACTACCCTTGCAAACATTCCCTGTTTATACTTACAATCTTTATTTTCCATCTTTATCTTCACTTCAAATTTTCTAGTAGATGGATTAGCTATCGGGTTGATTTCATATAGCGATCCCTGTATAGGTTTTAAAGCATTTTCTACATAGATATTAGCTACTGCTCCGGTCTTTAATCCAACTATATCTTGAGATGATACCCCACTTAAAATTCTTAAATTATCATTATCTACTATCTTAAACAGTGGCTGTTCTTTCTCTACTTTTTGATATAATTTTAAATCCAAATCAGCTATTTTTCCATTTATCTTAGCTTTTACAGTTAGATTGTTATAATCTTTTTCGTTTTTTAAAAATGTTGCCACAGCGGATCTGTATGCTCCTTCACTAGAAGCTAATTTATTTTTTAAATCCAAAAATTCTTGCTCCGAAATCAATTTTTCATTATAAAGAATTTTATATTTTTTATAAGTAGTTTGCTGTGTATCATAATCTGCCTACTGCTATTTTATTTATTTCACTTAAATCAACATCTACCATCTTTACATTTTTATAATTTATTTTTTCATTTCCCTTAACAATCTCCTCTTTTTTCCCACAAGCTAACAAACTCAACCCTACAAGTAATACAGCCATCTGCTTCATTATTTTATTCATTCTATCCTCCCGTTCACCTATGGCGAAACA
>NBMF01000021.1 GCA_002084825.1 Fusobacteriia bacterium 4572_74 | reverse complement strand
CCTCCATTTTGAGCTTGTACTACATCTGATAATCCTAGGGCTAGAGCCATAGATGCTTTAAAAGTTTCTCCTCCAGAAAGAGTTTTTATACTTCTTTCTTTTCCCGTATGACTATCAAATACATTTATATCAAGACCTGATTTTGCATTCCCTTTTTTAGATATATCTATCTTCATCCGATACTGGTTATTTGTCATCTTAGTAAATCTTTCATTGGCTCGATCTAATACCTCTTCAAAATATACTCCGAGTACATAATTTTGGAATGTGATTTTATTTCTCTGATCACCATATTCCCCTTTTGATATACTTGAAAGTTTAGAATATACATTTAAAACATCATTTTTTTCCCCAAGGGTTTTATTTGTACTTTTTAGATCTTCTTTCTTTTCATTTATTTGTGAAATTTCAATTTCTTTTTTAGAAAAATCATTATTTAGCTCTTTTATTTTTTTCATAGCAAATTTTTGTTCTTCCTCTAATTTTTTTAGATCTATAAGCCCAATCCCTTCATAATCTTTTTTTTCTCCTATAATAGTATTTACAGTAGTTAACCTTTCCCTGTGAGATTTGATCTCTTCTTCGATCTCTTCCCCTTTGATTATTTCTGCCTCTATATATTTTTTTTCACTAGAAAAACCTTTTTCTTTAAGTTTTTGTTTAAAGTCTTCACCGGTTTCATTCATAGTTATTTTGAGACCTTTTAAATTTTTCACTTTTTCTTCTATAGTAGACTCCATATTTTCTTGATCTTTTTTAAGATTTTCTATTTCTATTTTTTCTAATTCTTTCACACCTTTTTCTTCTATTATTTTTTTATAATCTTCATCAAAGGTAGAAATAATAATATTATTTTCTTCTAACTTAATTTTTAAAGAATCTCTCTCTTTTTTATCATGTTCTAAATCTCTTTCTAAAATAATTATTCTATCTTTTAATGTTTGTTTTTCTTTATTTATTTTTTTAAGATCCTCTATATTAAGAATCTCTTCTTTTCCTAATTTTATTAAATCTTCCGATGTAGAAAGATTTTTTAATTCAACTTCTATTTCTTCTATTCTCTCTAGGTTTTTATTCTCTACTTTTATTAACTCATCATAGTTATTCTCTAAATTTTCTTCTTTTAATTTTTTTTCTAAATCTTCTTTTAGTTTAATTGCACTGTCTTCTGAATTTTTTATATCCCAAGTGAGTTCATTTTTTTTTGTTTTTACGTTTTCATGATTTTCTTCACATTTCTTTAGTTCATTTTTTGTAGGAGCATCCTTTGGTTTTTCTGCTTTTGTAGGATGTTCTAATGATCCACATACAGGGCAAGGTTGCCCTATTTCTAATTGTCCTACCAAGTTATAGGCTTCATTTTGAAACCAAAGAGTACTCTGCTCATTATATTTTTTCAATTTTTCTTTTTCTTCAATAATTAATTTTTCTAATTTACATTTTTTATCAAATATTTTTTTTTCATTTTTTGAAATATTTTCAAATTTTTCTACTATATCTTTTAAAATCTTCTTTTTACTTTTGCATCCTTCTTGTTCTCCATTTAATTTATTTGCTTTATTAATATCATCTTCTATTTTTTTTCTCTCTATCTTTAGCTTTTCTTGTTTTAATAGTTCTTGTTTTTCTAAATCTTCTTTTTGGGGGAATTCTTCCTCTTCTAATTCTTTTAATTTTTCACTGTTTTTTAGTATTTGTTTCATTAAAACATTATACTTTTCCACATCATTTTTTAGTATATCTAGAATACTTATTCTAGTTTTTAAAAGATCTAAATCTTCAGATAATTTACCTAAACTCTTAATTTTTGAATTATTTTTCCCTTTATATTTTTCAAATTCTATAATAGTTTTTTTATGCTCATCATTTTTTGTATTATAATCTTCAGTACTTTTTATTTTATTTGCATATTCAGCTTTTATATCTTTTGCCAATTTAAATAAATTTAATTTTTCTTTTTTATCCTCAATAGATTTAGAATCTTTATTTAATTCCTCTAATGACTCTTTAGCTTTCTTTAAAGCTTCTATGGATTTATTACTACTTTCGCCCTTACTTAAATCACCAATGATTTTATTTATATCTATCTTTTTTATCTCATTTTCTATAACTTCTTTTTCTTTCTTTAATTTATTTTTTTCATCCTCCATAATCTTTAATAGTTCATCAAAGGATATTGTTTTCTTTTCTAAAAGTTCATCCCATCTTTCATCATCTATATTTAAAGTTTTTAATCCTGCAAAAACATTATTTTTTATTTCATCTTTTCCACTAGTTAACTCATCTACCTTATCCTCTAATTTATCAGTAATAAATTTATATATATTAGTATCAAATATTTTTTCTAATGTTTTCTTTTTTAGATCCGAATTAGATCTTATAAATTCATTAAAGGCCCCTTGGGGAAGCATAATAAGTTTTTTAAATTGAGAAGCATCTACTTTCAATATCTCTTTTGCTATATACTTCTCTATTTCATTTTTTTTGTTAGGAATTTTTTTACTTGGGTTAGAATTTATTTCTAATCTTTCATCATCTTTTTTCTTTATTTTTTCTCCATTTTTTTTATATCTCTGATAAGCTGGCATTCTTTTTATAATATATTCTGTACTATCTACTTCAAAAGTAAACTCTGCATAAACATTCTCATGATCTTTAATATCTAGATAATCACATATTATTCCATTCGTCTTTTCTTTATCCCCAAAATTTGTCTCCCCATAGAGAGCATAACTAATCCCATCAAATATAGAAGTTTTCCCTGCTCCAGTCGATCCTGTAATTAAAAATAATCCATCTTCATTAAGTTTAGTAAAATCTATATCAACTTCTGTTGCGTATGGTCCGATACCGTACATCTTTAATCTCAAAGGTTTCATATTAATTTTTCCCTCCTAATAAACCATCTACTACCATTTCTAAAATTTTATTCTCTTCTTCTTCTAAGGTTACCCCTACACTTTCAGCTAATTCTCCGAATAATATCACTGGATTTTTTTTATCTATATCCTGGGAGGTATATTTTCTTTTTACAGCTTCACCTGTGGCAATATTAATTATCAATATCAATAATTAGAAACTTCTTATCTTGATTTATTTCTGAAAAAGAATATTTTATAGGAGAACCACTATATCTTACTTTTTCATTTTTTACCCTCCTACATCCATGAAGATGCCCAAGAGCTGTATAATCAAAATCTAAAAAATATTCTTCTTTTACTGCTTCTTTTCCCCCAACAGAAAGAATTTTTACAGAATCTTCCTTTTCGATCTCCTCAGATATCCCTTTCTTCTAAAATATCCCTGTATTTCCTCCTAAGAGTAGAAGGATCCACATAGGGCATCAGATAAAAATCAACCTCATCAATACTTACTCTATTTACCAATTTTTTATACTCTCCTACAATATATAACCCTTGTTTCTCAAGGATCTTACTAGAGAAATCGAGTCTTGTACTACTATCGTGATTCCCACTTATAGCTACTACTTTTACTTTATGCTCATTTATAAGGGTGGATAAAAGTTCATCTAGGAGTTCAGTAGCTTCTTCACTGGGGATACTCCTATCATATATATCTCCAGCAATAAGAACTATCTCTATTTTTTTTTCTTCTATTAATTTATACATTTGTTCAAATATATATTTTTGGTCTTCTATCATAGAATATCCATTTACTTTTTTACCTATATGTAAATCACCTAAGTGCAGTATTTTCATTTTTCTCCCCCTCTTTCATTATCTTATCTTTGATTTTATCTATTTTATTTTTTTATAAAATCTCTTCGAAGATCTCTTCTAGTTTTTCAAAATCTTTCTCTCTAGTAAAATATGAAATTGAAAATCTAATAGTCCCATTTTCATCGGTCCCCATATGTTTGTGAGCCAGAGGACTGCAATGCATTCCAGTTCTAGTATAAATGTCATAACTCTCTAATATATTACCCAATTCTTGAGGGGTATAATCATTGGCTGTTATAGAAATAACTCCTACATTTTTCTCTGATATTTTAAAAGATAGATCATCTTCATATTCTTTTAGGAGTTCCATTAATCTTTCATGATTTAATTCCTCTTTTTTTTTGATATTTTCAATACCAATTTCTAATATCCAATCGGTAGATAATTTTAGACCTATCATTCCCATTAAATTTGGACTTCCAGCTTCATATCTTTCGGGAATATCTGTTGGCATTTCTACCTCTTCTGACTTAATTCCAGTTCCTCCATAGAGTAAAGGTTTTAAAATAATATTTTTATTATTATATAGATAGCCTCCTATCCCACTTGGACCATAGAGTGTTTTATGTCCTGCAAAAACTATAAAATCACATAGATTTGAGATCTTAGAAAAATCCAGTAATCCTGATGTTTGAGCCCCATCTAATACTGTTATAGAATCATATTCTTTTCCTACTCTAAATATAGATTCCGTATCTATAATATTCCCAAATACATTAGAAGCATGGGTAGATATAATTAGATCTGGTTTTTGTGACATAAACTGTAATTCCATATCGCTTTTATCTAAATTAAATTCATTAAATTTTATAATATTTAAATTAAATTCATATTTTTTTTGAAGATCTTTTATAGTCCTATAGACTGCATTATGTTCAAAGGGAGATATATATACATTTTTTATCTCTGTATAGTTTAGTCCTCTCAATATTTCATTGAGAGAAAATGTAGCAGATGAATTTAATATTATCTCTCCGTTAGAAGAGAATATTTTTTTCAAATTTTCAACCAATACTTTTTTTTTATTATTAGCTTTTTCACTTTTTTCTGATTTATTTCTAGTAAAGTTTACACCTAAATTTTTATAGATTTCCATTGTTTTATCGTATACATCTTCTACTTTTGGAAAAGTTGTAGAAGCATTATCAAAATAATACATATATTAACTCCTTAAAAAATAAAATAGTTCAATTTAAAGTATATAACATTTTTAGGTTGTTAGATACCCTAAAAGGCATAAAAAATTAAATTATGATTAAAAAAATAAATATATGTATATATTTGATAAAACTCAAATTAAAAAATAGAAAATTAAATTTTCCTGGTTGCAGATGTCAAAGAGAAACCGAAGCTATAACTATTTTGTTTTAACTAATAAGTCACGATCTGAGCTATTTTTTACTCTTCAACCCCAATACTATCAACGGATAAATGAGATCATGGTTTGAGCTTTGAGCAAACCGCATATATAATTACAAGGGGAAATTTTTAGGAGAGCTTAGGAGGGAAATTAGAGAGTATTTAATTTTTTTATGGGGTGGTATGTTTGACAAGACTCACCACTAAGCTTAAACTTCTACAATTAATCTAGCCGCAAGAGCATCTAAACCCTCTATTTTTGATGGGAAACAATAGACTTTAAATTTATTATTAGGAATTTTATCTAGATTACATAAATTTTCAATAGCATATTTTTTAGCTTTGCCTAATAATTTATCTATAGTTCCATGATTTTTGTTTTTACCAATACCAAGAGCGTCAATTCCAACCATATTTACATTTAGATCTATTAATTTTTGTACAAGTTTCATAGATATTTCTGGATGGTCTGCATATCTATCTTCCATCAAATATTTGCTCCAATTAGTTTGAAAAAAAATAAATTCCCCACCTTTTATAAGGGAAAGGTCAACATCTTTTATCTCAATGGGTCTATCAATGATATTAGAAACATCATATTTAATTCCTTTTCCAATGAGCCTCTCTAAAGGGATCTCTACTCCAACTCTCATTATATCAATATGAGTTCCCATATTGTGAGTGGCAATAGTATATTCAATAGTTTTATATTCTGACTTTGTTCCTTCATTACAAACAATTTCTTTTACACTAAGGGCAGGTGATCCGGCCCTGTATATTTTTCCTATCTTAGTTTCTTGAGTTATATCAATAAGCATAAGTTTTCCTCCATTTTATAAAAATAATTTTATAAATTATATCATAATCTTTGAATTTTAAAAATAATATTCGGGATTCTTCCTATATAACAAAAAGGGATATTATTATTAATATCCCTTTTTTATTTCTAGTATAATTTAAATTATTTAATAATTATTAATTACATTATATGTTTTGCATCTTTGTCTATTTTTTCCCCTTCTGTTTGTGCTATGATTAGGGTACATACAGCATCTCCTGTTACATTTACTGCTGTTCTAGCCATATCTAAAATTCTATCTACACCCATTATAAGAGCAATCCCTTCAATTGGTAATCCAACTTGGGTCAATACCATTGATAACATGATAAGTCCAACACCTGGAACACCAGCTGTACCTATAGATGCTAATGTAGCCGTTAAGATTACTGCTACATAATCACCCATAGTTAAATCTACATTGTATACAGCGGCGATAAATACTACAGCAACTCCCTGCAGAATAGCAGTTCCATCCATATTAATAGTAGCTCCTAATGGTATTGTAAATGAACTAACACTCTTAGATACTCCAAACTCTTCTTGAACTGTTTCTAAAGTTACAGGAATTGTCGCTCCACTACTAGATGTAGAGAATGCTACAGAGATAGCTGGTAAAAATTTTTTGAAAAAAACCAATGGATGCATCTTAACTATAGCAATTAAAAGTCCTTGATAAGTAAATAAACCGTGAATAAATAAAGCTCCGATTACTGTAAGTATATATTTTAACAGTGGGCCCATTGCTGTATATCCCAGAGTTGCAAATGTTTTAGTAATAAGGCAGAATACACCAAATGGAGCAACTAACATAATAAGGTTTACCATTTCTAAAACTAGATCATTGGCTTGATTAAATACCTCTTTTACCCTGATAACTTTATCTCCTAAAACAGTTAATGCTGCTCCTGTTAAAAGCGCAAAAGATATAATTTGTAACATATTTCCATTAGCCATAGATGCTATTGGGTTAGATGGTATTATATCGATAAGTACATCTACAAATGATTTAGAACTTTTGATAGTTTTAGCAGTTTTTTCAATACTATCAGCTGATAATCCTGCTCCTGGATTGATTAGATTTGCAAAAGTAAGGGCTATAACAATTGCTATAGCTGTAGTAAATAGGTAAAACCCTAAAGTTTTTGCTCCTATTCTTCCTAATTTTTTAATATCTCCCATGGCTGAACTTCCCACAGTTAGTGAGATAAATACCAATGGAACTACCATCATCTTTATGGCATTAATAAATATAGATCCACCTAGTTTTAGAAAAAATCCTATAATATAATTGGTTACAAAAGGGACCTCTCTCATTGGATATAAAATCAATCCTAAAATTATACCACTAATTAATCCAATAAAAATTTTTGTTGTTAACGTCATTTTTTTCATCCTACCACACTCCCATAAAATAATATTAAATTTTGCTATATAAGTAGTAGCAAAACATCAAAAATATATAAATTAATAATTAAACTTATATGGTAGTATATAGTTTATATATGGAAATGTCAAATTTTAGGAGTTTTGTCTACTTTACAAATATATTTATGATTGGATTTTCTACCTCATCTATGACACCCCTGACATCCTTCATTACTTTTGCCTCCAAGGTTAAATTTTAGTTTTTTTTAAATAGATGAAGGAAAAAGTTATTATATATAT
The DNA here is from genome assembly GCA_002084825.1 of Fusobacteriia bacterium 4572_74. Taxonomy (GTDB): domain Bacteria; phylum Fusobacteriota; class Fusobacteriia; order Fusobacteriales; family Fusobacteriaceae; genus Psychrilyobacter. The sequence goes on along the minus strand of NBMF01000021.1, from coordinate 17,809 downwards.
ATATATAATAAAGATCTTAATAATTAACTATAATTATTTTCTATTAAAATATATTACTGTAGAAACCGATTAAATCCTTTTAAATCTAAATTATTTAAAGGTTTTGCAGATGTGGTATTATAAAGAATATTGTGATAAAATATATAATTAAAAGTAGAAAAGTGGAGGATAGATGAAATCTGAGATAAAAAAAATATTGATACCTGGAATTATATTATTTTTAATATTTTTTATAGGTATTTTGGGATATATCTATATTGAAAATTATAATTTAATAGATGCTATATATATGACTTCTATCACCCTTTCTACAGTCGGATTTGGAGAGGTTCAAGCACTTAGCCCTAATGGTAAAATTTTTACATCGTTCTTGATATTCTCTGGAATAACTGTAGTTGTTTATATATTAGGAAATATTACTAAATTTTTTATAGAAGGGGAATTAAAATCCTATTTGAGGTGGAGAAAGATGGATAAAAAAATAACAAAATTAAATGATCACTATATAATATGTGGAGCTGGAAGGACCGGACTAAAGATTATAAATGATTTTTTTAAAAAGAATTTAGATTTTGTAGTTTTGGAAAAAGATGAAAAAAACATTGAAAAATTAAAGGAGATATATAGGGAAAAAATACTCTATGTAATAGGAGATGCAACTAAAGATGAAATCCTCCTCCAGGCTAATGTGAAAAGTGCTAAAGTACTAATATCAGTCTTATCTACAGATGCTGACAATCTTTTTTTAACCCTTACTACAAAAGATCTGAATGAAAAAATACAGGTTATAACAAGGGCTGTAGATGCAAGTAGTGAAAAAAAATTAAAAAGAGGTGGAGCCGATTTTATAATTTCACCTTTTGAAATAGCTGCTGATAGAATAATTGCCACAGCTACTCAAACTAATTTAATTAGTTTTGTAGATGTTTTTAGTAAAAAATCAAAGATAGAGGGATTGACATTTGAACTAGTTGATATAAAAAAAGGATCTCAGTTGGAAAATATAACTTTGATGGAAGCAAAGATACCTGCTAAAACTAATTTAATAGTTATTGGTCATGAAGTGGATGGAATTATGAAGATAAATCCTATGTCCCATGAATTATTGAAAACAAATGAAAAATTATTAGTATTGGGGACAAAAGATCAAATAAAAAAATTAATAGAGATAGCTTCGGATTAATGACTTGAGGAGAGTTTATGTATTATTTAATAGGTATATTTATATTCTATATAGTATTTCTTGTTACAGGTAGTAGAAAACAAAGGATGAAAATTAAAGTAAAAAAAACAATAACTTATAAAAACGTTAATATTATTTCTAAAAATAATAGGGAAGAAATCTTTGAACCTTCAGAGGATCTGATTCTTGAAAGTAAAAATTTTATTGTTCAAAATTTAAAGATAAAGAGTAAAAACGTGGATGAAGAGATGACATATTTAGCAGTAGTACCAAAATCTTATACTCCTGAAAAAGGCTATCCAGTACTTTATTTACTTCATGGAATAAGAGATAATGCCCATGACTGGATAGAAAAGGGGAAACTCTTAGATAACTTTGAACTTTTACTCGAAAAAAAAACTATAGGAAAGATGATTATCATTCTTCCTAATTCCGGATTTTGTGGAGAATCTTGGTACAGTGATTTTAAAAAGGTGAAAAATAAAAACTATGAATCATATTTTATAGATGAATTAATTTTAGATGTTAAAAAAAGATTTAATGTAAAAAATGCCGGAATATCTGGGTTTTCTATGGGAGGATATGGTGCTTTTAAATTAGGGCTGAAACATTTGGAATTGTTTAAGGTGATTGGTAGTTTTGCCGGTGCTGTTAGTTTGGTAAGACTGACTATAAATAAGAGAATCACGAGAATAGTTAAATTTATATATCTTCCTGAATTTTTATTTAAAGATCAGGATAAGGAGAGATTTATTAATATATTTGGATCATGGGGAAAAGGAATTATTAAAGAAGATCCTTATACTCTCATAAAACAATTGGATACTACAAAGCAACAGGGGAAACATTTTTATCTTTCAGTTGGTTCAGAAGATAAAGAACCTTATTATATACTTTATCAATGGGTAGATATGGTAGGGAGGATAAAAAGATATAATTTACCTTTTGATGCTTATATCTATGAGGGAGAAACTCACACATGGAATTATATAGCTAAAGATATAGGCAGATTTTTAAAGTATAGCTGGAAACATTTAAAATAGTATTTCAAATGAAATTCTATAGGGCATCACGAACACAAAACAATATTTTAATATTAAAAAAAAGATCCAGCAAATTTTTGATGGATCTAAATTTATTACTTATTTTTTCTGTTAAAATATTTAATCATAAGTATAGACCAAATAACTAAAACCACACTGATAACATGGGGAGCGCGGAACCCGTAAAACATCAAATCTTCACTTCTAAAGAAACTGACAAAAGTTCTAATAATACTGTACTCTATTATATATATAAACCAGACTGTTCCGACTTTATAATTTTTATATCTGAAGAAAAACCAAATAGATAGAAAAGCTATAAAGTTTAATATCAACTCATATAACATAGCTGGATGTAAAGCTAATCCCGGAAACTCTGTTCCTGCAGGGGATGGATCTGGGAATACAATTCCCCAAGGAACTAATTCCTTAAATTTCATTTGAGCTGTTAAACTCAAAGAATTATAGGTGTTGTACCACTCTACAAATTTTGGTTTAATAGAAAATATAATATTAAATGGAGTAAATGTAGGAACCCCATGAACTTCTCCATTCATAAAATTACCTATCCTACCAATAGCCTGACCTAAAATAAATGGTGCTGCAGCAATATCTCCTAAACTCCACATAGATATTTTATGTTTTTTAGCAAAGAAATACGTACCGACTATCCCTCCTAAAATTCCTCCGTGGATAGCCATCCCACCTTTCCAAACTGCTAATATATCTCCTGGATGACTAAAATAGTAAGTATAATTAAATAGCACGTAATACAGCCTTCCTCCTAATAAACCTGAGATCATAGCTATAAAAGCAAAATTTTCCATGAGAACAGGGTTAAAACCCTTTCTCTTCCCTTCTATTTTAACTAGTTCAATTCCTAATAAAAATGCAATGGCATACATAAGACCATAGTAATGTATTTCAAATTGAGGAGGAATTAAGATGCATAATGTTGAAAAAATAAGTGAAGATATTTTTTGGGTAGGAGTAAACGATAGAAAAACTCAAAGATTTGAGAATTATATCCCACTAGATAAGGGAGTTTCTTATAACTCATACCTTGTTTTAGATGAAAAAGTTGCACTTATTGATACAGTAGAGATGGGAACGAGTGAAAATTTTATAGAGAAAGTTGAGGGAGTATTACAAGGGAGAAAGATAGATTATCTAATAATAAATCATATGGAACCAGATCATGCAGGAGCAATAAATGATATAATCAGATTATATCCTGACATTACCTTGGTTGGAAATGCAAAAACATTTCCAATGTTGGATGCATTTTATAACTGTGCAAAGGAACATTGTGATAAAAATAGATTATTAATTAAGGAAGGAGATACTTTAAAATTAGGTAAACATACCTTTACATTTACCATGGTGCCTATGGTACATTGGCCAGAATCTATGGTTACATACGAGTCTACTACAGGAACATTATTTTCAAATGATGCATTTGGAAGTTTTGGTTCATTAGATGGTGGAATCTTTGATGACCAGTTGAACCTTAATTTCTATGAAGATGAGATGAGAAGATATTATTCAAATATTGTGGGGAAGTATGGAGCTCCTACACAGGCCGCTATAAAAAAATTAGGCGGATTGGATATCAAATGTATCGCTCCTTGTCATGGCCCTATATGGAGAACAGAGATAAATCGAATATTAGGTCATTATAATGCATGGTCTAAGATGGAACCAGAAGCAGAAGGTGTAGTAATAGTATACGGTTCTATGTATGGAAACACAGAAAAGATGGCAAACGCAATTGCGAGACAACTATCTAAAGAGGGAATTATAGATATAAAATTATATGATGCATCTAAGACAGACCATTCATATATAATCAGTGATATATGGAAATATCAAGGGTTAATCTTAGGATCTTGTTCGCACAACAATGCAGTTTATCCAAAAATGCAACCAATTTTATCTAAGTTACAAAATTACGGATTAAAAAATAGATATTTAGGTATCTTTGGAAATATGATGTGGAGTGGAGGAGGAGTAAGAGGAATACACGCTTTTGCTGATTCACTTAGAGGTGTAGAAGTTATAGGAGAATCTGTAGAAGTAAAAGGAACTCCAAAATCGGAAGATTATACAAAATTAGAAGCTATTGCAACTGCTATGGCCGATAAATTAAAAGAAGCAAGAAAATAAGGTTATTTATATATAAAAAAAAGCTAGAGAGAACATCATGTTCTCTCTAGCTCTTTTAATTTTTAGATGCCTCTATCAATAGATCTGTCATATTGCTCGCAAATTCTATGGGATCTTCTAATTGGAATCCTTCTATAAGTAAAGCTTGAGAGTATAATACTTCTGCATATTTATTTAAGTTTTCTGGATGTGTTTCATTGACTTTAATCAAAGCTTTAAATAGTTTATGAGCGGAGTTTATCTCTAAAATTCTCTCTGCTTTGATAGCTCCCATAGAAGTTTCCCCAGGTATTTCAGCCATTAATTTTTCCATTTCAAATGAGATGCCGTTTGTTCCGCTAACAAGACAAACAGCACTAGATTTAAGTCTTGTAGTAGGCCTAACCTTAGAAACTTTATCTCCTAAAGCTTCTTTAATTTTAGTAAATAAATCAGAATTATCTTTTTCAATTTCATCTAACATCTTCTTATCATCATCACTAGAAAGCTCTTCATTGGCTTCGTGAATAGATTTAAATGTAATATCTTCAAATTTTTCTAAAGATTTAATGGCAAATTCATCTATTTTATCGGTAAAATATAAAACTTCCCACCCTTTTGCCTTAATTCCCTCTAACTGAGGCATTTTTTCTAAACTTTTGATATTATCTCCAGAAACATAGTAAATATGTTTTTGATCTTCAGGCATTCTTTCCTTATATTCTGTTAGAGTAGTCATATTTTCATCTTTTGTAGTATTAAAAATCAAAAGATTTTTTAGTGTGTCTTTATATCTACCAAAGTTTTCATAGATTCCACTCTTGATATTTATACCGAATTCATTCCAAAATTTGATATATTCATCTCTATCAGTTTTTAACATTTTTTCTAATTCTCTTTGAATTTTTTTCTCTAAATTTTTAGCAATTATTCCTAACTGTCTGTTCTGTTGCAAGATTTCACGAGATATATTTAGAGAAAGATCCGGCGAATCCACTAATCCCTTGATAAATCTGAAGTGATCTGGGATCAATTCTTTGCACTTTTCCATGATAAAAATATTTTTGCTATATAGCTGCAGTCCTTTTTCAAACTCTTTAGAATAAAAATCCATAGGAGTTTTAGACGGGATATATAGTAGTGCAGAATAATCTAAATTTCCTTCTACTTTAAAATGGATAGTTTTTAGAGGGTTTGTCCAATCGTGGAATTTTCCTTGATAAAATTCATTATATTCCTCTTCTGTAATTTTAGTTTTAGATTTTTTCCATATAGGAGTTTGAGAATTTATCTTTTCCTGTTCCACTGTTTCTCTTTTTTCTTTAGTTTCTTCATCCTCAATAGTTTTAGTCACTTCAAGTAAGATTGGATATCTTACATAATCAGAATATTTTTTAATCAATTCTTTGATCTTGTATTCCTCCAAATATTCTGCATTAGAGTCTTCTTTATTCTCTTCCTCTCTCAAATAAAGAATTATCTCAGTTCCCCTATCAGATTTTTTAGTATCCTCTATAGTAAAATCACCTTCTCCTGTAGATATCCATTTTACTCCTGTATCAGAATCGAAACTTTTAGTTTTAAGAACTATCTTGTTAGCAATCATAAATGATGAATAGAATCCTACTCCAAATTGTCCGATGATAGAGAGATCATCCATATTATTTTTAGCCTCTTTGAGAGCTTTTGTAAATGCACGAGATCCTGATTTTGCAATGGTACCTATATTTGAAATAACCTCTTCATGAGTCATCCCAATACCATTATCTTTAATAGTAATGGTATTTTTTTCTTTATTTATAAATATCTCAATCTTAAATTCATTGTGATCTTCCAATATATTTTGATCTGTAAGGGCTTTAAATTTTAATTTATCCAGGGCATCACTGGCATTGGATATTAATTCTCTTAAAAAAATTTCTTTATGTGTGTAGATAGAATGGATCATTAGGTTTAATAGTTCTTTAGTTTCGGTTTGAAAATTTAATGTTTCTTTATGCATAGTAAATCCTCCTAATTTTTTTTTAGCACTCGTTGTTTTAGTGTGCTAATTAATTTTTAACATATTTTAAGTGTACTTGTCAACATTTCAAATAAAAAAATGACCTTGTTTATAAAGAGGTGATAAAGCATTGGAATAAAATGATCTCATAGGTATTAATATGGTATTAATATTATAACTAGAAGATGCTTTATCTATCTATCTATCTATCTATCTATCTATCTATCTATCTATCTATCTATCTATCTATCTATCTATCTATCTATTTTTTTTTATAAAATTTTTTTAGGTGAAAAAAATAGAAAATAACATTGAAAAAAATCAAGGAATATGATAGGTTAAATCGAATATAAAATACTAGGAGAGTGAAATAAAATGGATTATATAATTCAAATAATTCCCATAGCTTTTCCAATATTACTTGGACTAGGTTCATTGGCAGGAGTACTTCTTATAAGACAGGAAGTAGGAATAATTTCTAGTACTCTTTCTTGTGTAGTGGTATTTCTAATTATCCATATTATGCTTTCTGTTACAGATACTATAAAAAAAATATTTGGAGAATTAGTTTTATTTGTGTTGTCTAGAGTGATGCAGTTGTTTATAATGGCTGTGGGAATAAAAACAATTATTAGCGGTATAGTTATGGTTATGCAAAGTATAGGAGGTTAAGATGAAAAAAGTAGCATTATATTTAGCTAAAGGATTTGAGGAAATAGAGGCACTGACTACGGTTGATATTTTGAGAAGAGCAAAGATTGAAGTAGATTTAGTTGCTGTAGGAGGAGAAATAGAAGTGACAGGGGCTCACAATATAACAGTAATAGCTAATGCTCTTATAGAGGATCTAAGTTGTGATACTTATGATATGATGGTTTTACCAGGAGGAATGCCAGGAACTTTAAATTTAGATTCATCGGAAATATTAAAAAAACAGATTATAAATTTTAATTTAGAGAATAAATATATAGGAGCTATCTGTGCTGCTCCCCTTGTGATTGGAAAGATGAAATTTTTAGAAAACAGAGAGGTCACCTGCTATCCAGGTGTAGAATCACAATTATTTGGAGCTGTTTATAGAAATGATTTAGATGTGATAGTAGATGGAAATTTTATAACATCTAGAGGACCTGGAACAGCTATATCATTTGCATTAAAATTGGTTGAGCTTTTAAGGGGAAAAGAAATAAGTGAAAATTTAGCTACTGATCTTTTAGTATAAGTACTTAATAAATGATTAGATATTACGTTTTTATGATTAAATATTTAAACTTTTTTTCTTTAAAAAATAAGAAAAATATAGTATAATTACTGTGATAGGAAAGATATATATTAGTAGGAGGATTTAGAATGGGATTGTTTGATTTTTTAAAAAAAAATAAAGAGGAAAATTATATTGAAATATATTCACCGTTAAATGGTAGAGTTATCGATTTATCAGAAGTGCCTGATGAAGCATTTGCTCAAAAAATGATAGGGGATGGATGTGCTATAGAACCTACAGAAGGATCTATTCATGCTATTGCTGATGCTGAAATAGATATCTTTGATACTAATCATGCAGTTAGTTTTGATCTTGAATGTGGATTAGAAATGATAGTACATTTTGGAATTGACACAGTAAAATTAGACGGACAAGGATTTGAAAGACTAGTAACACCTGGAAATGTAAAAGTAGGGGACGAGTTAGTAAAATATAATCTTGAATATATTACGGAAAATGCAAAATCTGCAAGAACTCCAATAATCATATCTAATATGGATGACGTTGCTGAATTAAAAGTAATGGCTACAGGAGATGTAAAAGTCGGAGATCTTTTAATGAAGATAAAATTAAAAAAATAATAATTTTTAGGGACTGTTGCAAGTTTTGTGTAAACTCTAAAAATTAATGTAAAACTTTTATAAAATGAGGAGTAATAATTCTTTAATTATTGCTTCTCATTTTTAATATATTAGAACTTTATTTTTTGTATGTCAATCATAAGTTCTTTAATTGTTTTATGAGTTCTATGGAAGTAACTGGAGAGTAGAAAATTCATTATCGTTATTGAAGTGATCAGTGGTGAGTTTTTAAATTGCAATTCTGTGGACATTTTATGCCCACCTTATTCATTGTAAATAAAAAATATTTAGTGAAAAAATAAAAACTACTATGAGATATCAGATAATAATATAAATGTGTGATATAATAATATTCACATATGATGAATATTAATATATTATTAAAATAAGGAGATTAATTATGGTACTAAAAAAAGAAGTTAGTAAAACAGCTATTTTATCGTTAGCTATAGGAGCTATTATTGGTTGGGGAGCCTTTGTTCTTCCAGGTGATTTATTTTTAAAGGTGGGAATGTTCAATTCAATTATTGCAATATTTATAGGAGCTATAATAATGATTGGGATAGAAAAAAATTATGGATATTTACTCCATAAATTTCCGGTGGCAGGTGGAGAGTTTGCCTTTACTTACGATGCTTTTGGTTGGAAACATTCCCTTATATGTGGATGGTTTTTAACTTTGGCTTATATCAGTGTGGTACCATTGAATGCTACGGCATTGGCCTTAGTAGCTAAATTTATCATGCCGGGAATGTTAGAAGTTGGATATCTTTATACCATCGCAGGATCTAGTATATATCTAGGGGAATTGAGTGTGGCTATATTTATACTATGTTTATTTGCTTACTTAAATATTAAAGGGATAAAATTAGCCTCTCAATTTCAAAAAATAATGGTAATTTTATTGGTCGGAATAGTGCTTTTATTTTTAAGTTTAGTAATTGCAAGGGTAGGAATTACTAATGTGAATACTATGTCATTTATAGATGGGCAAGATATTAGTTTATCAAAAATCTTGAAAATATTGTCTATAGCACCCATGTTATTTGTTGGATTTGACTGTATCCCCCAGGTGGCAGAAGAGTTAAATTTTGAACCTAAAGAGGCATCTAAATTAGCGGTGATTTCTATTTTAATAGGAGCAATAATTTATATTATATTAATCTTATTCACAAGCTTTGGGATAACAAAAGAGGAAATATTAAATGGAAAAATTTCCTGGGCAACAGGATCTACTACAGAATATTTTTTTGGTAAAATAGGTATAACATTATTAGTGATAGCTTTAATATCGGCTATTGTAGCAGGAATAAACGGATTTTATATGGCAGCTAGTAGATTATTGTTTGCTATGTCTAGAGGGAAAATATTGCCTGAATATTTTGGAGTAGTGGATAAAAAATATCACACTCCTAAAAATTCTATTTTATTTGTTTTGGTGGTGTCTTTAATTGCTCCTTGGTTTGGTAGAAGTGTATTATTATGGATAGTAGGAAGTTTAAGTGTCGGAGCATCAATGGCATATCTATATACAAGTTTATCTTCTTATAAACTATATAAGGAGGAGTATGGAAAAGTATTTTTGCCTTCTATCTTTGGATCTATAGCGGGAATAGTATTTTTAATTTTACTATTAGTACCAGGATTGGATAGTTCATTATCTATGGCATCTATTATTATTGTGGTAGTGTGGGGATTGATAGGTATATTTTTTTATAAATTCTATGATCTTAAAGTGATGCATTATACTAAGAAAGAATTGGATGAATTAATTTTAAAAAGGGTTGAAGATAAATCTCAATTTTAAAAAAAAGATAATTCTAAAATATATCTTCATTGAGGAGAGTGATAAATTTTTATATTACAAAACTAATTTTTTTATAATATAACTTTTTATATAGATCTTTCAGAAGAAAGTTTTAAATTGGTCTATGTTACAGTACATCAGAGATTTAGTATAAATACTCTACCTTCATGATATCTATTCCATAAAGGATTTAGCTCAGTTGATATTTTATCTAAAAAACTTAAATACGGATGTCAAAGTAAGTGTGAAACTGATCAGTGAAAAAGGTTTAGGAATAACAACCCAGAGAAAGGAATTGAGGGGAAAATTCACTGGATCACCGGAAAATATTCTTACATATATAAAAAAAGTAAAAAGACAGATATTTAAAAAAATATCTGTCTTTTTAATTTTTCCTTGGGAATGTCCAAAATTTAGTGTAAATAATTTTTACATGACTAGCTTTTATACTTTTTCTAACATATGATTCAATTTGTCTTTTTTAGTTTTTAAATATCTTTTATTATCTTCATTAGGTGTAATTTCAATATTTTTCCTCTCTATAACATCTATCCCATAAGATTTTAATCCCTCTATCTTCTTTGGGTTATTTGTCATAAGTTTCACCGATTTTACTCCTAAAACTTTTAATATCTGCGATCCCAATACATAATCTCTTAAATCTGCTTCGAATCCTAGTTTTTCATTGGCTTCTACAGTATCAAATCCTTCATCCTGTAGATTATAAGCCTTCATTTTATTATAAAGACCTATACCTCTTCCTTCCTGACGTAGATAGAGTATAACACCCTCTTTTTTCTCATCTATAGTTTTCATCGCATTGTGTAATTGTGCTCCACAGTCACATCTACGAGATCCTAATACATCTCCTGTAAAACATTCAGAATGTATCCTTACCAATACCCCTTCTTTATTTTTTACATCTCCCTTTACCAGAGCAATATGTTCCTTATCATCCAAACAATTTTCATAGGCATGAAGGTTAAAATTTCCCCACTGGGTAGGCATTTTAACAACTGCTACTTCATTTACTAAAACATCATTTTCTTTTCTATATTTTATAAGGTCTTCTATACTTACAAGTTTTAGATTATGTTTTTTAGCAAATATTTTAAGATCATCTAATCTTGCCATTGTACCATCATCCTTTAAGATTTCACAAATTACACCCATCGGTTTTAAACCTGCTAAACGTGCAAAATCTACAGATGCTTCTGTATGACCAGTTCTGATCAGAACTCCTCCATCTTTAGCTACAAGGGGAAATAGATGTCCTGGTCTATTAAAATCATCAGCACCTTTATTTCTATCAGCCAAATCTTTTATAGTTTGCACCCTGTCTCTTATTGCTATTCCTGTAGTAGTATCTTTTGAATCCACAGACACGGTAAAAGCTGTCCCATGAGGATCGGTATTATTCCCTACCATTTGATTTAACTTTAGTTCCTTGGCTCTTGCTTTATCCATCGGGATACAAGTAAGACCTCTAGCATGAATTGCCATAAAATTAATAGCATCATAGGATACCATATCAGCTGCCATTACTATATCCCCTTCATTTTCTCTATTTTCATCGTCTACTACTATTATCATCTTTCCTTGTTTTATATCTTCAATTGCATCTTTTATATTATCTAACATAGTTATTCTCCTTTTTTCAAAATTTAGTTTTTACGATAAATAAAAATTATTATCGTCAAAGGCTGATCTTTTACCGATGATTGGATTTTTAATAAAACCCATTTTCAGCTAAAAAACCTTCTGTAATAACACTTTTTTTCTCCGTCACAGGTTTTTCTTTAAAGGCCATCATCCTCTCTACGTATTTACCGATTAGATCAGTCTCTACATTTAGGTAATCTCCTACACTTTTACTTCCCAAAGTTATCATCTCCTGGGTATGAGGAATTAGTGATACACTCAAGAAATCATCTCCAAAATCTACTACAGTCAGACTGGCTCCATCTAAGGTAATCCTACCTTTTTCTACAACATATTTCATAAGTCGCGGCTCTATCTTTACCACATAGATTTTTGCTATCCCATCAGAATAGATATTAGATATCATTCCTTCACCATCTATATCACCGGTTACCAGATGCCCACCTAGCGGAGTAGCCAAAGTTATAGATTTTTCTAAATTTACTTGATCCCCAACCTTTAATCTTTTCAGGTTGGTTCTTTTTACACTTTCATGCATTATGTCGGCCTCGAAATAATCGCTGCCTATTTTAGTAGCAGTCAGACAGGTTCCATTAGTAGCAATACTGTCTCCTAATTTAGCCCCTTCGATTACTTTTTTACACCTCAGTGTTATTCTAAGTGAAAGGTCTCCTGTTGCTAGACCGATTACTTCCCCTATCTCCTCTACTAATCCTGTAAACATAATTTTACTCCTTATAAACTAAATTCTATTGCTACATTATCTCCATAGACTTTAAACTTTACATTTTTTAACTCTATACTCTCTTTCATGGTTCCTATCTTGAAACCACTTATAAATGGTATGGCATTCTCATCTCCGGCTATCTTTGGAGCAATAAATATCTCTCCTCCATCTAAGACCATTTCTTTAAAAGCCATTGATATCATAGAATTTCCACCTTCCAAAAGAATAGAATCTATCCCTAATTTTCCAATCTCTTTTAATATATCTGTCATTAAAAATCGATTCCCATCTAAAAATATAAATTTCACCTTATAGTTTTTTTCAAATTCTAGATGTTTTTCACTGTGAATATTATCTTTGGAGGTGATTATTATAGATTTATTATCGCTGTTATTTCGAATAAAATTAGAATCTTTTGGTGTTTTTAAGTTGGGATCTACTACTATTCTATAGGGATTATTTCCCCCTTCTATTCTTGCATTCAATCTAGGATTATCTCCTAAGAGTGTATTTATCCCTATCATTATTCCCATATATTTGTGCCGTAATTTTTGCACCTTTTCTCTTGCTATTTCATTAGAAATCCATTTAGAATCTCCGCTTTCAGTTGCTATCTTTCCATCTAAGGTGATAGCACATTTTAAAAATAAATAGGGAATTTTTTTCTCAATATATTTAAAAAAAACAATATTTTGTTTTAAGGCTTTTTCTTTTAAAACATCAATTTCCACTTCTATCCCAGCCTCTTTTAAAAGTTTAACACCTTTTCCGGCTACCAAAGGGTTAGGATCTAGAGTTGCAATTACACATCGTTTTATACCCATTTTAATTATTTTTTCAGCACAGGGAGGAGTTTTCCCATAGTGGGAACATGGTTCCAAAGTTACATAAATTGTAGCCCCTTCAGCTCCTTTTCCTGCATCTTCCAATGCAAAAACTTCTGCATGGGGACCGCCATATTTTTTATGATAGCCTTTACCAATTATTTCTCCGGCTTTTACAACTACTGCTCCTACCATTGGATTGGGATTTACATTTCCTTCTCCTAAAGCTGCCAGCTCCAGGGCTAATTCCATATATTTTTTATCTAAATTCACCATAATTAACTCCTTCCCTCAGTGCTCTTTATATTTCACATTTTATTTTTAAATTATTTTTTAACACAGAGATTCCCTGAGTTTTCACTTAGAGTTTCACAGAGCTTTTTTTAATTACTAATTATTTACTCTATCTCCATATACCTCTTTTTTTCTTCTCTGTAACTCTGTGACCTAAATTTTCAATTGTCTTCTTCTTTATCCTATTGTATTAATTAAGTTTACCATCTCAATAGCTGATACTCCTGCATCAAATCCTTTATTTCCTGCTTTAGTCCCAGCTCTTTCTATAGCTTGCTCAATTGTATTAGTTGTTAAAACTCCAAAAATCACAGGAATTCCTGAATCCATAGATACAGTTGCTATCCCCTTAGATACTTCTGCACATACATAATCAAAATGAGGAGTTGATCCTTTTATTACTGCTCCTAAAGCTATTACTGCATCATATTTTTTAGTTTCTACCATTTTTTTAGCTATTAAAGGCATTTCAAATACTCCAGGAACCCATGCCATATCTATATTTTCATCATTTACACCATGTCTAACTAGAGCATCCTTTGCTCCTCCTAATAATTTAGAAGTAATAAATTCATTGAATCTTCCACATACTATCCCTACTTTGACATTTTCTCCGTTAAAATTTCCTTCAAATGTTCTCATGTTTTTCTCCCATATATTTTATTTTTTTTATAAATAATAAAAAAAGCCTCAAGTATTTACTTGAGGCTTTAGACTTTTAATAATTTTTTCAATTCACAGTTTTATTAAGAAACACTCATATTAAAATCTTTCAAGAATATACCCAAAAGAAAAAATGTTTTTAACCTATAAATTAAAAATTTACTAAATAACTTCTTTCATCCAGACTATACTGTCGGTACTAGAATTTCACTAGTTCAGCTAATGCTCGCGGACTATTACCGCCGGTAGGGAATCAAACCCTGCCCCAAAGTTTCTATTCAATTTTATAATTAATTATATCCTTAATTTTCTCTCTTTGTCAAACATTTTTTTATTAAGAATTTAAAAATAAATAATTAATGATTTATTTTAACTTTTTTTATTTTTTTTACATCTAAAAAATAGTTATAAAATATAATTTTTTAGAGTGTGAATTTATAAAAATTTTGATAAAATTTTAATTTTATTCTACCGAATATAGGTGGTATACTCTAATGAATAGATATTTCTACAATTACTTTTAGGAGGTGTGTAAAGTGAAAGTGTTTCTTATATTGAAAAAAGGTGAGAAAATAATGCAAAACTTTAGCAACAAAACATTACTTTTAGCTTCTATAATAACTTGGAATAAAAGCTTTGGAGATTACGATCCTATGAAAATTATTATGGCTTTGGATGGCAGCGGTCAGATAATTTTTAGTTCTTAATTTTTCACCATTTTTAAAGCCCAAGTCTAAAGACTCGAGCTTTATTATCTTAAATAATTTTTATTTTTTAAATTTTATTATTTAATTATAAATCCACTGGCTATGACTTTACCATCATAATCATAAAGCACAACACCTTGTCCCGGTGTTGTGGCTCTAACCTTATCCTCCGTGAAGTCTATCTTTATCTTGTCATTTTCTAAAACTTTTACATAACAAGGATGAAATTTATCTCTAGATCTAGTCTTTGCTTTTAATTTTATATCTTTTAAGTCTTCTATATTTTCACATCCTAAAAGATTTATTTTATTAGCTATTAAATATGAGCTAAATAACTCTTCATTATTTCCAACTATCAAACGATTTTTTTTGCTATCTATCTGAATAACATAAAGTGGTGTCGGGTAACTAATCCCCAGCCCTTTTCTCTGTCCAATAGTGTAAAAACTAACTCCTCTATGCTTACCGATTATCTTTCCATCTGTTGTTACAATCTCACCTTCAGATGTAGCTTTCCCATCTGTCAGCTCATTTAAGAATTCACCTAATTTACCATCCTCTACAAAACAGATCTCTTGACTGTCTTTCTTTGCATATACTCTGATATTTAATAACTCAGCTAATTCCCTTACCTGAGGTTTCTCAAGATCTCCTATTGGAAACATTAATTTTTTTATATTTTCTTTTCTCATTTGAGATAGAAAATATACCTGATCTTTATTTGGATCGTCACCTATTTTTAACATTCCATTCTCTATCTTAGCATAGTGACCGGTAGCTATAAAATCCGCTCCATGAAATAATGCTGATTGCACTAATCTTCCAAATTTGATATGTCTGTTGCACACCATGCATGGATTAGGAGTTCTCCCTTCCATATAGTCGTTTACAAAACTATCTACCACTATATTTTTAAATTCATTTTCTAAATGAATCATATGATGTTCTATCCCTAAATCATCACATACTTTTTTTGCATCACTTAAATCTACACTTTTACTACATGCTGTTCCACTAGTCCAAACCTTCATTGTGATTCCAAAAACTTTGTATCCTTGTTTTTTTAATAGATAAGCTACCGTAGAAGAATCTACTCCTCCACTCATTGCTACTGCTATTGTTACATTTTCATTCTTAGGATCATACTTTAAGTATGAATCTAAATTTTTTACCATTTCACTACTCCTTTTTAAGACTATAGGAAAAAGCTATATCTTAGTTTTTTATAAATGATGACAGAGTGATTACCACTCCGCCTAACATAATTATTATACTGGCATAATGCCTCAACGTTTCTAAATTTTTAAATGTTATTTTTTTTCTATAACGAGATAATGCCCCTGTTATTCCAAACCACTGGATTCCACCGCCGATCAATATTCCCAAAGCAATTTTTAAACTAATATGTTTTACATTTGTAGATACACCTAAAATTGCAAAAAGACCTATCAAGGTAAATATTGTAAGGGGATTAGCCAATGCTACTAAAACAGTAGTTATATAAGATTTTATATAACCAAATTGATCTACTTCTATAATGTTTTTTATTTCTTTTCTATTTCTAAAAATTTTATATCCCAATCCTAATATCAATATCCCAGATACTATTTTTATTTCTATTTGATAATCACGTAATAAACCTTCTACATATCTAAATCCAAACAATGCAATAAGCCCGTAAAAAACATCTACTGTTATCATTCCTAAAGAGGATATAAAGCCCTTATATCTTCCTTCAGATAGTGTTTTTTCCATGCAATATATAGCTAGTGGACCAAAAGGTAATGAAAGTATCATCCCACATATAATTCCATCTAATAAATGCACATAAATCTCCTCTTCTTCTCTTTTATATGAATAATCTATTATAGTATATCATATTTTAAGTATTTTTTTCCTCTAATATTCATACTCCATTATTGTTTCTTTATTTGCTCCTATATCAGATATTTTCATCGTAGTCTTTCTTTTTGATTCATCATATTTGTATTCATATATCCAGTGAATTAAAGTTTTCCCTAGACCATCTTTTTTTTTAAACAAAATTGGATCTCCATACTCATTATATTTATATTCTTGTATACTTTTTATACTCTGTTCTTTATCTCTAATAACTATTTTTTTTGGATTTTTTACCATTTTAATTCCTCCCTATAACTTTAAATTATCCATGGAAATGAGTGAATTCCAACATTTTTTCTACAAAGTTTCAGCTATTTTTTTTACTTTTTTTGAAAATTTTTGAATAGCTTTTCTATTTTTTTCTTCATCATAGGTCAATAATTTTTTATTCTCTACAATCATCTTTCCATTTACAATTACTGTATCTACATTAGAAGCATTAGCTGAATACACCAATACTGAATATGGATCAAATATAGGCTGCATATTTGCAGATTTTGTTTCTAGAACTACTATATCTGCCAACTTTCCATTTTCTAGAGATCCTAATTCATCTTCTCTATGGATAGCTCTAGCTCCTCCCATTGTAGCCATTTCTACTACTTTATATGGTGGCATTGCTGATCTGTCTTTATTTGTTAATTTATGTAATTTTGCCACATATCCCATTTGACCGATTATATCCAGTGTATTCCCACTCATAGGTCCATCTGTTCCAAGTCCAATTCTAAGTCCGTCATCAAACATCTTCAACGCTGGAGATACACCTTTTGCTGATTTAATGTTAGCTACCATATTATGTGCTACTCCTATATCTCTTTTTTTCATAAGTTCAATATCACTGTCTGTCACGAAAATAGAATGAGCTGCTATGAACCTTTCATTCAATAGACCTATAGAATCTAAATATTCAATAGGGGTCATATTATATTTAGCTTTAAATTTATCAAACTCTTTTTGTGTTTCTGCTACATGCATAGAAACTGGAACATTATATTTTTTAGA
>NBMF01000074.1 GCA_002084825.1 Fusobacteriia bacterium 4572_74 | reverse complement strand
GAATAGAAAAAAAGCGAAAAAAAGCAGGTTGGGATTTAAATTACTTAGGAAAAGTGATTTTTGGATAAAAATTTAGACAAATACATTTTCATGCGTTTGCCCTGCTCTAGTTTATGATGAATTGAAATAGAAAAAGAGATATGATATACTTTAGAGGAGTGTAAAAAAGAGTGTAGGGTGTGAATTATGAGTATATTAGACGGACTGAATAACGAACAGAGAAAAGCAGCAGAAAAAATAGATGGACCACTACTGATCTTAGCAGGAGCAGGAAGTGGAAAGACAAGAACGGTTACATATAGAATAGCCCATATGGTGCTAGAAAAAGGAATCAGCCCATATAAAATTTTAGCTGTAACATTTACAAATAAAGCAGCTAAAGAGATGAGAGTAAGGGTAGAAAATTTAATTGGCTTAGAAGCTAAAAAAATAATGGTATCCACATTCCATTCATTTGGAGTTAGGTTACTCAGGGTATATGCTACAAAATTAGGTTATGATACCAATTTTAATATCTACGATGCAGATGATCAGAAAAAATTAGTGGGTAGGTTGATGAAGGAATTGGTGGTAATGAATAAGCAGTTAACTCCAGGATCTGTAGTATCTAGAATATCTAAATATAAGGAAGATGGAGATGAACCTTCAGATGTAACTAAGGAAGTTTATAATGCTGATACAAGAATTATAGCATCTGTATATGAAAAATATGCTGAAGAACTTATAAAAAATAATGCTATGGATTTTGCCGATCTACTTATAAATACCAATAAATTGTTGGATGATCCAGAAGTTTTGGAGAAGATACAGGGTAGATATGAATATGTAATGGTGGATGAATATCAAGATACCAACAATATTCAGTATCAAATAATAACTAAGATAGCCAAAAAACGTAAAAATATATGTGTTGTTGGTGATGAAGACCAGAGTATATACGGATTTAGAGGGGCCAACATAAAAAATATTCTGGATTTTGAGAAGGAATATAAGGGTGCTATGGTAGTGAAATTAGAGCAGAATTATAGATCGACTCAGAATATATTAGGAGCTGCAAATAGTATTATTAAATTAAATACAACTTCTAGGGGGAAGAATCTTTGGACTGAGAAGGAAAAAGGTCATTTGATTGAGATATTTTCTGCATCAGATGGAAGAGCAGAGGCAGATTATATACTACAGGAGATAATAAAGGGTAAAAATAATGGTAGATCGTATAAAGATTATACTGTTTTATATAGAACCAATGCACAGTCAAGGGTATTTGAGGAAGCTTTTTTAAGATATAGGATTAGTTACAAAATATTTGGTGGGATGCAGTTTTATCAAAGGGTAGAAGTAAAGGATATACTCTCCTATATGAGGGTAATAAATAATCCTAAAGATACTGTTAGTTTATTCAGAATAATTAATGTTCCTAAAAGAAAAATTGGAGCAAAGACCATTGAAAAAATCAGAGATTTTGCCGATGCAAATGAGATAATATTTTTTGAAGCCATGGGTAGGATAGAAGAAACTAAACTAGGATCAGCTATAAAAGTAACTGTATTTAGATTATATGAAATGTTAAAAAATATAATAGAAGAAAGTCAATTTTTAACAGCCTCAGAGATATATGATATGATCCTAGAGGGAACTAATTATATGAATTATTTAGCTACCTACGATGAAAAATTTGAAGCTAGAATGGATAACGTAAGGGAACTTCGGACTTCAATACAAGAAATGGAAGATTCGGAGCAATATGAAGGATTTATAAGTGTAGGAGAGTTTTTAGAACAAACGGCATTGGTAGCGGCTACAGATGACTTAGAAGAAGATACAGACTATGTAAAATTAATGACGATCCATAACTCCAAGGGATTGGAATTTCCGATAGTTTTTTTAGTAGGGATGGAGGACGAATTATTCCCAAGTGCTAAGGCTGATTTTTCCGATGATGATCTAGAGGAGGAGAGAAGACTCTGTTATGTAGCTATAACTCGTGCCGAAGAAAAATTACACATTTCCCATGCATCTGAAAGGATGGTATATGGAAGAATTTCATATATGAGGGATCCGTCTAGATTTTTAAAGGAGATAGATGATAGGTATGTGGATTATATAAATAAAGCAAAAATTACTCCTAAAAAGAAAGTAAGTAAATTAGGAGGGTTAAACTTAATCACAAAAGCAGACTTTAAAGTGGATGAAAAATCACCGTTTAAAATTGGTGAAAAGGTAATCCATAAAAAATTTGGGACAGGAATTATAAAGGATGTGGAAGCAGGGAAAAGACTTGTAATCAGATTTAGAGATGGGGATAAAAAACTGCCACTCATTCTAGCTGAAAAGTTTTTAGTAAAATAGTAGGGAGATAAAAAAATGAGAAGAAAAACTATTGCAAAAGAGATAACCTATGAAGGAATAGGTCTTCATAAAGGTAAATTGATAAAGATAAGATTGATACCAGTTGCAAAAAAAACTGGAATT
Organism: Fusobacteriia bacterium 4572_74; assembly: GCA_002084825.1. Taxonomy (GTDB): domain Bacteria; phylum Fusobacteriota; class Fusobacteriia; order Fusobacteriales; family Fusobacteriaceae; genus Psychrilyobacter. Next base: position 6,020 of record NBMF01000074.1, on the reverse strand, counting down.
ATATTTAAAAGGGTAGATCTAAAAGAGGGTGAAAATGAGGTAATAATGAATCTAGAAAATACCTTTGACCTGACTCGTGGAACAAATATAAAAAATAAATATGATGCTAAAATTCATACCATTGAACATTTTTTATCGGTATTAGCAATATTTGAAATAACAGACTTAATAGTAGAGATCGATGGGAATGAACTGCCTATTGGAGATGGAAGTGCCAAGATATTCGATGAATTAATAAGAGATACAGGAACTTGTGATTTGGATTCTGAGATAGAAGAATTGATAATAACAGAACCAGTATATTTGACTAAAGGCGATAAGCATATCGTGGCATTGCCATATGATGGATTTAAGATAACCTATACAATAAAATTTGATCATATATTTTTAAAAACACAGATGTTAGAGATAGATCTTAATAAAGAAAATTATTTGGAGGAGATAGCACCAGCTAGAACCTTTGGATTTGACTATGAGATAGAATATCTAAGAAAAAATAACCTAGCTTTAGGTGGAACTTTAGATAATGCCATAGTAATAAATAAAAATGGTGTAGATAATCCTAGTGGCCTTAGATTTGAAGATGAATTTGTAAGACATAAAATTTTGGATATAATTGGTGATCTGAAAGTGATAAATAGACCTATAAAAGGTCATATAATAGCCATAAAAGCAGGACATGCATTGGATATAGAATTTGCAAAGTTATTAACTAAATAACTAATTAGATAAATAGGAGTGATTAAAAAATGATGAATATAGCTGAGATAAAAAAGAGAATACCACATAGATATCCGTTTTTATTGGTAGATAGAGTTACAAAAATTGGAGAAACTACTTTGGAAGCATATAAAAATGTAAGTGTAAATGAGGAGTTTTTTAATGGACATTTTCCTGATTATCCAATCATGCCAGGCGTATTAATAATAGAAGGTATAGCTCAAGCACTTGGATTATTAGTGAATACAGATGATCAACCTATTACGCCTCTTTTTGCAATCATTGGGGAGGGAGCTGTACTTGGTAAAGGTGTAGAAGTAGGACCTTACAGCATCATTGGTAGCGAAGTAGTAATAGGGGATAATACCATAATTGAATCTCATGTTGTGATAGATGGAATTACTATAATAGGTAAAAACAATAAGATCTACTCATATGCTTCTATAGGAAAGGAACCACAAGACCTTAAATATAAAGGGGAGCTTACTAAAACTATAATAGGTGACAATAACAAAATAAGAGAATTTGTAACTGTCCATAGGGGAACAGATGATAAGTGGGAAACTGTAATAGGCAATAATAATTTACTTATGGTATATGTACATGTAGCCCATGATGTAATTATAGGAGATAACTGTATTTTGGCTAATAATGTAACTTTAGCAGGGCATGTAACCGTAGGAGATTTTGCGATTATAGGTGGATTAACACCAGTACATCAATTTTGTAATATAGGGACTCACAGTATGACTGGAGGAGGATCCCTGATAGTTCAAGACGTACCACCATATATCTTGGCAGAAGGTTCCCGTGCAGTGGCTCGTGGATTAAATAGTATAGGTCTTTCTAGAAGAGGGTTTTCAAAGGAAGATTTATCAATATTAAAAAAAGTATATAGAATAATATTTAGATCTAAGATGTTACTCAAGGATGCTTTAGCTGAGATAGAAGAAACACATGGTGAAAATGAGTATGCAAAAAACTTTGTAGAATTTATTAAAAATAGTAGTAGGGGGATTATCAAATAATGGAGAAGATAGCTGTTATTGTAGGAAATGGAGATCTTCCGGTAAAGTTTTTAGAATCTGCTAAAGAATATGGAATAGATCCATATCCAATAGGGCTATTTGATACAGTGTCAGATATGGTGAAATCTCATCCTAATTATATAGAGATGAATATAGGAGAGATGAAAAAAATTCTTTTATATCTATTGACTAATAATATCAAAAAGATGGTTATGCTGGGAAAGGTTGAAAAAAAATTATTGTTTAATGATCTTCAGTTGGATGAAGTAGGAGGGGGCCTCCTAAAGAAAATGCCTGATAAAAAAGATGAAACTTTATTATTTGGTGTAATTTCTCTATTCAGGTTAAATGGTATAAAAGTACTGCCTCAAAATCACCTTATGAAAGATATGATGTTTTCTGAAAAAAACTATACAAGAACTATCCCCAGTGATAATGAAAGTAAAACTATTAAAATAGGTATAGAGGGGGCACGAGCTCTAACTATTATAGATGCCGGTCAATGTGTAGTCTGTAAAGATGGATCTATCATTACTCTAGAGGGTATAGAGGGAACCGATAAAACTATTGAAAGGGCCTATGAATATGCAGGTAATAACTGTATATTGGTTAAGATGGCGAGACCCCAGCAGGATATGAGGGTGGATATACCAGCAATTGGTTTAGATACCATAAAAAAAATAATATCTATCGGTGGAAGGGGTATAGTTGCAGAAGCTGACAGGATGTTATTTATAGATAAAGAAGAGTGTATAAAATTAGCAAATGACAATAACATTTTCATTGTAGGAGTGAAGGTATAGAGGAGGGACAGTATGAAGTATTTTGTTTCGACAGGTGAGATCTCAGGGGATCTCCACCTATCATATCTTGTAAATGCAATGAATAAAATTAATAACAATACCAGTTTTTTTGGAGTAGCAGGTAAACATTCCAAGAAAGCTGGTGTTACTATTATACAGGATATAGATGAATTAGCTGTAATGGGAATTTGGGAAGCTTTAAAAAAGTATAAATTTTTAAAAAATAAAGTCTATGAATATATAGAGTTTATTAAAAAAGAGGAGATCAAAAAAATAATCCTAGTAGATTATGGAGGATTTAATCTAAAATTTATGGAACTTCTTCAAAAACACATAAAGGATATAGAAATATACTATTATATACCACCTAAAGTCTGGGTTTGGGGAGAAAAACGTGTTGAAAAATTAAGACATGTAGACCATATAGTGGTTATATTTCCATGGGAAGTGGATTTTTATAAAAAACATGGAATAAATGTAACATATTATGGAAATCCATTTTTGGATATTTATAAACGAATAGATCATAGGGGAGATAAGATCCTTTTACTCCCTGGTAGTAGAAAAAAAGAGGTTCAGAATCTCCTACCAATAATGTTGGAAGTCGTTGAAAAATCTACTAATGAAAACTTTATATTAAAACTAGCCAAAAATGAACATCTAAAATGGGTGAATTTTGATACAAGTAGATATAAAAACTTAGAAATTGTAGATGATTTATCTCTTAAAGATGTAGTGAAACAATCTAAATATGCCATAGCAGCTTCGGGGACAGTGATATTAGAATTGGCTCTTTTAGGATTGCCAGGGGTTGTGATCTATAAGATTGATAGATTGAGTGGACTTATAGCAAAATATATATTAAAATTAAAATATGTATCTTTGCCTAACTTAGCTTTGGATAGGGAAGTCTATAGGGAGCTTCTCCAAGGAGAATGTAATAGAGATAATATCTTAGAAGCTATAAAAAATATAGAAAATAATCGAGAATATTTTGAGGACCAGATAGGTGAAATAATAGAAAAATTAGGTGGAGAAAATATAATAGAAAAGTATGCTAAATTCTTTTTGAGAGGAAAATAATATGAAAAAAATAAAATTAAAAGTTCAAAAAACATCTCTAAAAAAAATGTTTGACTATGGGATGAAATATAAATATAGATTTATACTGATAGTGGTATTATCTTTGATAGTATCGCTGACAAAGGCATTACCAGCATGGTTATCTAAATCCTTGATGGATGATGTACTCATAGCAAAAGATATGAAGATGCTGATATTAGTATCCGGTGGTTTAGTAATTGCAACTATTATAAAGGGATTTTCCATGTATTATAAGGAAATTTTTTTTCAGATCTTACCAGAATTTTTGACTGTAACGGTACTTCTTATAGGATTATTTAGAATTGATGTAGTACTAGCTCTAATGACCTTAATTCTACTACCTGCTATGATGACGATTTTAAAGAGAATTTTGAAAAAGATAAAAAAAACTGCGAGAAAAAGACAGGATCAGCGGGGAGAATTAAACTCCCTTATACAGGAATCATTATCTGGAATCAGAGTTGTAAAAGCATTTGCTACTGAGCAGGATGAGATTAAAAAATATGAAGAAAAAAATATGGAAGTATTAAATACTGAGTATAGAAATAAAAAGGTAGAAGCTAGAATATCACCTATAAACGAGGTTGTAACTACTACTTTAACGGTAGGAGTACTTCTCTATGGTGGAAATAAAGTTATCGCTGATACTAACTTTACGGCTGGAGATCTTGTTTCATTCTTAACCTCGCTAGGGCTTATGTTTGAACCTCTTAAAAAAGTGATAAAAAGAGGAAGCGAACTGATGTCAATCATGCCCTCAGCTGACAGAGTAATGGAATTGTTGGATGAAGTACCAGGAGTAGTGGAGAGAGAGAATGCTATAGATTATGGAAATCGCTTACCTAAGATAAAATTTAAGGATTTAAAATTTAAATATGGTAAAGATTTAGATTATGCCATAGATAATATTAATTTTGAAGCAAATGCTGGAGAAATAGTAGCATTAGTAGGTAGAAGTGGAAGTGGGAAAACTACCTTGGTAAATTTAATACCTAGATTTTATGAGATTGAAGATGGTTCTATAACTATAGATGGTATGGATATAAGAAATTTAAAAATAAAAGAATTAAGAGATCATATAGGAATAGTCCCTCAGGAAACATTTCTATTTAGTGGGAGTATCTATTCTAATATTCTATACGGTGCAGGGGATGTAACTAAAGAGGATGTTATAAATGCTGCTAAGATGGCTAATGCCCATAACTTTATAATAGAGTTTGAAAATGGATATGACCAAGAGGTAGGAGAGCGAGGGACATTGATGTCTGGTGGACAGAAACAAAGGATAGCCATAGCTAGGGCGCTCCTAAAAAATCCAGAGATCATGATTTTAGATGAAGCTACATCTGCATTGGATACAGAATCCGAAAGATTGGTTCAAGATGCCTTGGAAAAATTAATGGTAGGAAGGACAACTTTTGTAATAGCACATAGATTATCTACGATAGTTAATGCAGATAAGATCGTAGTTATGGACAAGGGAAAGATAGCAGAATCAGGAAGTCATAAGGAACTATTATCCCATGAAGGGATCTATAAAAAGCTATATGAAACACAATTTGGAGAAAAATAGCCCTCTCATCTCCTTGAATAGAGAAATGGGGAAAGGGTATTATATAATATAATAGGAGAAATAAATAATGAGTGTTTTAAGAGATGATAACAGAACTAATGAAGATTTAAGAAAAATGAATTTAATAACAGGATTTACTATTCATGCTGAAGGATCTGTATTGATAGAGATGGGGAATACAAAGGTAATTTGTACTGCCTCTATAAGTGAAAGTGTTCCTAGATTTTTAAAGAAGACTGGAAAAGGTTGGCTTACAGCGGAATATTCAATGTTACCAAGAGCCACTGAAGATAGAAATAGAAGAGAATCTTCGATGGGTAAATTAGGTGGAAGAACTATGGAGATCCAAAGATTGATTGGAAGATCTCTTAGAGCATGTTTAGATATGAAAAAATTAGGAGAAAGAAGTATAACTATTGACTGTGATGTTATCCAAGCCGATGGAGGAACAAGAACGGCTTCTATAACTGGTGGATATGTAGCTCTTGCTATAGCAATAAATAAACTAATTGCAGAGGGTAAATTAGAAGAATCACCTATAATTTCAAATGTAGCAGCTATCAGTGTAGGAGTAGTAGGTGGAGTTTCTATGTTAGATCTTAAATATACTGAGGATGCTAGTGCAGATGTAGATATGAATGTAATAATGAACTCTGAGTTAGAATTTGTAGAGATACAGGGAACAGGAGAGGAAACTACATTTACAAGAAAAGAATTAAATGGTCTATTGGATCTAGCTGAAAAAGGGATCAAAGAATTATTTGAGATGCAGAATGAAGCAATAGAGAAGGC
>NBMF01000073.1 GCA_002084825.1 Fusobacteriia bacterium 4572_74 | reverse complement strand
ATTTAAAAAAAATGACTCCTGTTCAATACAGAAATCATCTTTTAAGTTAAAAATTATTTTTAAGAGGCTTTTTTTATTTGTCCTTGACAAAGGGTACAGATTAGCTCTTTTTTAGTTAAATATTCTTTGAAAAAACCCAATTTTTTCAATCGAATTCTTAATTTTTAAATCACTTTTTAAATAAATTTGACCATCTATTAAAATTCTATATTCTCCCACTACCGTTCCAGCCTCAATAGGAGCTTTTATATTTTTTTTCCTTATCACTTGTTTTTCTATTTTTCTATTTTTTGCCATAAACTCAGTACAGCTATTCTCAGCATAAAAGGTTATTTCAGATATTTCACCATCTGTTATTTTTATAGCCCCTAATTTTTCTCCTTTAACCAATAATTCTACATCATCATAATTTTCATAAAACTTATTTAGATCTTCTATAACTATATTATCACGAGTTTTTTCATCTGGTGAACCAAATACAATCTCTATCATATTTAAATTTTTCTTTTTCGAAACAATAGAAATATTATATCCAGCAAAACTATGATGCCCTGTTTTCATTCCGTAAATCCCATCTATTCCCAATAATTTATTCCGATTTTTAAATTTTTGCTGACCATTTCTTATAGTAGCCTCCTTCATAGAAGCAATTTTCATATAATCATCATTCTTTAATAATTCCATCGATAATTTATAGATATCATTTACTGTAGATACATCCATCTCTGTAGCTGTCATATGAGGCGGCAAACCTGCCGGAGTATAATAACTGGTATTTATCATACCCAAAGATTCTGCTTTTTCATTCATCCTTTTTACAAATTTATCTACGTCTCCATCTCCCACATAATAAGCCAAAGAATATGCTGCATTATTAGCTGAATAAATAGCTGTTGCTTTGAGTAGATCTCTCACACTTAATCTATCTTTTACAGTCATCCATATTCTGCTTCCACCAATTTTCCTTGTCTCTTCTGGAATATCCACCATATCTTCCATGGAAATTTCTCCCTGGGATATAGCATCATAGGTAACCAATATAGTCATCATCTTAGTAACAGAAGCTAATGGATAGATCTTTTTCCCATTGATACAATTTATTATTTTACCATCTACTGTCCCCAATAATTTTGCTGAAAATTTCTTTTCCTGCCCAAAGCTCAATATACCTATGATTAAATAGATTCCTATAACAATTTTTTTCATCTTATTCACTTCATCCTTTTTCTTTCATAATTTATTAATTAATATGCTTTTTAGATTAGAATATTATAGCATATATCAAATAAAAAAGGGATAGTTTCCTATCCCCACTAAGATCATTATTTTTTAGACATATAATTTTCTATCGCTGCCTTTATAGCTTCTTCAGCTAACACTGAACAATGTATTTTTACTGCTGGTAAACCATCCAAAGCTTCTACTACGGCTTTGTTAGTCACCTGTAACGCTTCCTCTACAGTTTTGTTTAATATCATCTCTGTAGTCACCGATGATGATGCAATAGCTGAAGCACACCCAAATGTTCTAAATTTTACATCTCTAATTATTCCATCTTCTATCTTTAAGAAAATTTCCATCATATCTCCACAAGACGGACTTCCTATCTTTCCATATCCATCAGGATTTTCAATTACTCCAACGTTTCTAGGATTCATGAAATGATCCATTACTTTTTTTGTATATTCCATCTATCGTCACTCCCTGTTTTTTAATTTATTTTTTAAGTTGAAATTCATTCCATAGTGGTGAGATTATTCTTAATTTCTCTATCACTTTAGGAGCTTCCTCTACTACATATTCTATGTCTTCATGAGTATTAAATTTTCCCAATGAAAATCTGATAGTCCCGTGAGCATCTACAACCTCTATCCCCATTGCTAACAACACATGAGAAGCCTGTAAATCATCTGAAGAACATGCTGATCCCGAACTTACTGCTATCCCCTTGTAATCAAGACTTAATAAGATTGATTCTCCTTCTAAGTGTTTAAAACTTATACTTGAAGTTCCTGGAAGCCTAACTGCTTCTTTACCATTTATTTTAATTTCTGGAATTCTTGCAACCATCTCTGTTTCAAAAAATAATCTTAATTCTTCCTCTTTTTTTATTTTTTCTTCCATATTTGTAGTAGCTAATTCCAATGCTTTAGCCATTCCTACTACCCCTGCTAGATTAGTTGTTCCAGGTCTGATTTTTCTCTCTTGACCTCCTCCTGTAATAACTTTTCCCAATCTGATTCCATTTTTAATAAATAATCCAGCTGTTCCCTTAGGACCATTAAATTTATGACCTGAAAAGCTCATTAAATCCACCCCTAATTCCTTGGGATATACTGGTATTTTCCCAACTGTTTGAACTGCATCCGTATGAAATATAATCTTATTCTCACGAGTTATTTTAGATATTTCCTCTATAGGCTGCACTACTCCAGTTTCATTATTTGCGTGCATAAGAGTAACTAAGATCGTTTCCTTTCTAATAGCTTTTTTTAACTCCTCTACAATTACTACACCATTTTTATCAACCGGTATATAAGATACCTCAAATCCCTCTCTCTCTAGATCTTGGCATGTATTTTTTACACCCGGATGTTCTATAGCACTGGTAATTATATGGTTTCCTCTTCTTTTATAAGCTCTTGCTATACCTCTTATGGCTAAATTATTACTTTCTACTCCTGTTCCAGTAAAAATTAATTCTGATTTTTCTATCTTTAATACATTTGAAATAGTTTCTCTAGCTAGATCCAAAGCTCTTCCTGACTCTTGTCCAAAACTATGCATACTGTGAGCATTTCCATATATCTCACAAAAATAAGGTAACATCGTTTCCAATACTCTTTCATCTGTTTTTGTTGTAGCATTGTTATCTAAATAAACTTTTTTCATACCTTCACCCCTTATTTTATATACCCTATATTACCATTGTTTAGTTTTTATGTCAACTTATTCCTTGGTGTTCCAAAGGTTTGACTATCGAAACTTTCAAGACCTTAGTATCTCTATCCTATTCGTGAGCCACTATTATTTTTTCCTCTTTTTTTTCATTGTTTTTATTCTCTTTTTTTATTTTTTTTCTTCCAAAATTACAAAAAATATTTATTTCACATCTATCACATTGAGGTCTTCTAGCTACACAGACATCTCTTCCTTGTAAAATTAAATAATGCGATATATCTATCCAATATTCTTTAGGAACAATCTCCATTAATTCCCTTTCAATAATTATGGGATTATTCCCTTTCACAAGCCCTATTAAATTTGTCAACCTCTTTACATGGGTGTCTACTGTTATTCCTTCAGCTAATTTCCATATTTCTCCTCTGACAACATTTGCTGTTTTTCTACCCACTCCTGCTAAAGTAACTAATTTATCCATCTCACAAGGAACTTCTCCATCATACTTCTTTAATAGGATTTCACTAGTTTTCTTTATATTTTTGGCTTTATTTTTATAAAATCCTGTACTTTTCACCAAGGTTTCTATCTCTTCTAATTCCATCTCTGCAAATTGTTCTGGAGTATTTATCTCTTTTTTTCGAAACATCTCCTCAGTCACTATATTTACTCTCTTATCAGTACACTGAGCCGACAGACTCACAGCTACTAACAGTTCAAAGGAAGTCTCATATTTCAATGCACACTTTGGATTATTTTCAATATTTTCAATACTTTTTAGTCATTCTACTCTAATTTCCATCTTTTTTCTGGTTGTAAATATTCCAAATTTATATTTTCATATATTTTATTTTCTAATGTATTTTCCATATCCATCTCTATTCCATTTTCCTTATATATCTTCTTTATCAATTTTACATGAGGTTTAGGTCCTGTAGAATGCCAAAGAGTGTAGTTAAAGTATTTAGATAATTCAGGAATTATATGAATAGAGTTGATTTCCTACCACTATATCTATATCTCCTACATCTTCTTTCCTTCTCCTTAGACTTCCAGTAACTTCACACCTATAACCATATTTTTCTAGGTATTTTTCTACTTTTTTATATTCTTCTATAGCAAACCAGTAATCAAACCTCATCTTCTTTCTCCTTATGTTTTTTTTTAGTTTATCACAAAAAAGCCCTACCTCAAAATTTGAGATAGGGCAAAAGATAAATTTAGAATTAAAAATAAAAAAAGTTTACATACAGTAAACTTTTTTTTATCAATAATTCAATTGACACACATAGTCTTAAAAAGGGGGGATTAAGCTCTATATGGATGTTCAAAGTCACCCTTGAACTAATATAATTGTACTAAACACTTTAAAAAAAGTCAACCTTTTTTCGAACATTTTTTAAAAAAATTCTATTTATATACACTCCTTTTCTTTAAGTTGTACCATTTAAGTTTAAAATTAAATTTTATTTTTTTCCTTTTTAAACCAAAAATGCCTACAAATTTGCAGGCATTTTTTTTTATTCTATTTTTTCAAACTACATCTTTTCAAACTGGTCTTTTCCTACTGCACATAACGGGCAAATCCAATCTTCTGGTACATCTTCCCATTTTGTTCCTGGTGCTACCCCTGAATCTGGATCCCCTGCTTCTGGATCATACACATAACCACATACTACACATAACCATTTATCCATATATATTCCTCCTATTTTTTAAATTATAAGTTATTCACACTTATAATATTCTACAATTTAAATTTTTCCTAATAATTATTTTCTTTAACCTCAAAATAACTCTTTGGATGTAGACATGCCGGACAAATTTCTAAAGCTTTCTCTCCTTCATGTACAAATCCACAATTTCTACACTTCCATCTAACTACACTTTTCTTTTCAAATATACTATTATCTTCTAAATTTGCCATTAATTTTAAATACCGTGCTTCATGCTCTTTCTCTACAGTCGATATATTTCTATATGCTGACGCAATTTCAGGAAAACCTTCTTTTTCTGCAATGTCTGCAAAATAAGGATATAACTCTACCCATTCTTCATTTTCTCCAGCTGCTGCATTTTTTAAATTCTCTTTTGTAGTCCCCACTTGATTAGTTGGATAGGTAGCTGTAATTTCTATGTCTCCTCCTTCTAAGAATCTAAAAAATCTTTTAGCATGCTCAATTTCGTTGTCTGCAGTCTCTGTAAAAATTGCTGAAATTTGTTCATACCCTTCTTTTTTAGCCTGTTTAGCAAATAATTTATATCTATTTGTAGCTTGTGATTCCCCAGCAAAAGATTTCAATAAATTTTTCTCTGTTTCTGTACCTTTAATTGTCATAAATACCTCCCGTTACGGATTATAACCGTCTTTAAAAATCGATAATATAAAAAATTAATTTAATTTAAACGTTTGCTTGTGTAGAGTCTACAAAGACTCTGTTCTGCATTTCTCTATCTAACATAAATAAACCCGTACCTTTACCTTCTATCATCTTTAATTGTTCTAAAATAGAAGATACGTTAGCTTCCTCTTCAACCTGTTCGTTAATATACCATTGTAGCATATTTATAGTCGCATAATCTTTTACTTCATGGGCTACTCCTAACACTTCATCAATAGATCTAGTTATAAATTTTTCATGTTCATAGGTATCTTCAAATACATCTATAGGATCCATCCACGCCACTTTTACAGCTGCAACCTCTGCTAATATAGCTTTTTCTCCTCTTTCTAACAGATAATCAAAAAGTTTTAATGCATGAGACATCTCTTCTTGATATTGCACCCTCATATAATTAGCAAATCCCGGTAAATTCTTTGAAGCAAGATAAGCATTCATGGATAGATATAAATACGCAGAATATACTTCTTTATTAATTTGTTCATTTAAAATATCCAACATCTTTTTATTCATTGCCATTTTTTATTCCCTCCTAAATTTGAATTAAATATAATTGTCAATAAAACTGTAGTTCTTAAAATTAACCCAATTTTTACAAACGACTTTTATTTATACCAGTTTATATATTCTTTTCCTTCTTTTTTCTTTTTTTAACAAAAAAATCTCCATCAAAAATGAAGAATTATTTTTAGTGCTCTATTAATATTATTTTTTCTTTAAACACTCACTACATACACCTTTAAAATAAAAATGATGTTCATTTATTTGGAAATTATAAAGCTCAGGAATCTTAATTTTATCCATATCTATATTAAGATCTATCACCTCTCCACATTCAGCGCATTTAAAATGTCCATGGATGCTTGTATCAGCATCATATCTAGTTTCATTTTCTTCTACTAGAATTACTACAGCAATCTTTTTCTCTACAAACAAATTCAATGTATTATATACTGTAGTTTTGGATAAAGTTGGTATTTCTGGAGCAAGACTCTTATACATCATATCTATTGTCGGATGATTTTTATTCACTATTAAATATTCAAAAATTTTCATTCTTTGATAAGATGGTCTTATATCGTGAGTTTTTAAATATGAGCTTATTTTTTCTATATTTAATTTCATTTTTACCTCCTTTTCGATCAATACGTTGTAATGATTCCATATATAATGTTATTACATATTCGTTATTTTGTCAACCAAATATTTTTTTATTATATTTCTCTGCCAAGGTAAAGTCTATCTATACCCTTTCCGTATTCATCCTTTAACATCTCTTCCATCTTAAATCCCATTTTTTTATATAATTTTATAGCTTCTTTATTTTCTAAAGAAACTGTCAGCCCTATTTTTTTTATCTTATTTTCTCTAAAAACTTTTATAGATTCTTCCAAAAGTTTTTTTCCATAACCACATTTTCTATATTCTTTTTTAATAGAAAACCCATATAAAAATATTTCATCACCGTCAAAATCCCTCATATATTCAGCTATTCCTATAACATTATTTTCTATAACCAATACAAATACCTTCCCATAACGAATCATCGGTTTCAAAATCCATTCATCCACTCCACCATTGAGTCCGAATGCTTCTTTTTCAATTTCTATGATTTGCTTTATATATTTTTTATCTTTTGCTTCTATCTCCAGAAATTCCATTTTTCTCCCTTGAAATAATTAATAACTAATAATTTATCTCATACAAATACAAACCCGACCCATCTACAACTATTTTTTCATCTTTAGGATTAGGGTTTTCTAATTTTTTTAATAAGTAATCATATGATCTTTCATTAAAGTATACAGCCAAAGAACTTCCTACCATTATTCTAATCTGCGCCTTTAAAAAAGCATTTCCCTCTATATAAATACCTATCTTATGGTTATCTTTTTCATAACATCGTATCTCAAAAATTTCCCTTATAGGATTATTTCCACCACAATCTGTCATTCTAAATCCATCAAAGTTATGCTTGCCTAAAAACACCCTCATTATATCATATAGTTTATCTACATCAATCTTTTCTTTGACCTCTGTTAAATACCTAGTTTCAAATACACTTCTTTGAGGAGTTAATAGAAATTCATAGGCTCTGGTTTTGGCTGAAAACCTAGAATGAAATTTCATATCCACATCTTCTACTTTTAATATTTTAATATCTTTAGGAGTAATATTATCAAGAGCATAAATCAGTCTGTCTGCTGGTATTTTAGAGTCAGTAGTAAAGTTAGAAACCTGTTTAACGGCATGAACCCCTCTATCAGTCCTACCTGAACTTATTAGATTTACTTTTTCTCTTATTATTTTATGCAAACCTTTTTCAAGTTCTCCTTGCACAGTTCTTTTATCTGGTTGTCTTTGAAACCCAAAAAAATTACTAGAATAAATTCTAGAGTTTAAAACTTTAACATGGTGCGGAGGGGGGGACTTGAACCCCCACGTCGAAGACACTAGATCCTAAGTCTAGCGCGTCTGCCAATTCCGCCACCCCCGCGTATAGATGGTGCGCCACACAGGGTTTGAACCTGTGACAACTCGATTAAAAGTCGAGTGCTCTACCAGCTGAGCTAGTGGCGCATAAATATAAAGTTTTTAAAAATGTTGGGGTGGCTGACGGGGCTCGAACCCGCGACAACTAGTACCACAAACTAGCGCTCTACCAACTGAGCGGGAAACCAGGTTCGAACTGGCGACATTCAGCTTGGAAGGCTGACGCTCTACCAACTGAGCTATTCCCGCATATCTTGGTATATTTTATTAAAATGGTCGGAACAATAGGATTCGAACCTATGACCCCCTGCTCCCAAGGCAGGTGCGCTACCGGGCTGCGCTATGCTCCGTTATTATCGTTCTCTCACAACAAGAATAATAATATCATAATAAAGTTGAAGAGTCAACACTTTTTACATTTTTTTTT
>NBMF01000020.1 GCA_002084825.1 Fusobacteriia bacterium 4572_74 | reverse complement strand
TTGTACAAACAGTTTTTATGTAGTATAATTTTGGTAACAGGCGGAGGGTGATTAACATTAATATGATAGAATTTTTTATAGCTAAAAAACATATTTTAGAGAGGAAAAGACAGAGTATAATAGCTATATTAGGTGTGGCTATTGGTGTAACAGTACTTACGGTTTCCATAGGAATAGCCAATGGATTAGATAAAAATATGGTGGACAGTATATTATCTATAAGTTCCCATATAGTAGCTACAAAAGATGGGGACGCTATAGATAACTATAGGGAACTCCAGGCACAGATAGAATCATTAGAAGGCGTAAAGGGAGCAGTGCCTCAAATATCCACTCAGGGGATATTGAAATATAATGGTATTTTTGGTTCTTACGTATCAGGGGTAAAGATAAATGGGTTGGATTTTGATGATGCCAAGACAGCTATGAACTTGGACAAAAAAATAGTTGCCGGAACAATGGATATAAAAAAACCTACAGAATTTTTGATAGGAAAAGAATTATTTGATCAACTAGGAGCAAAATTAGGGGATAAAATAACTGTAGTATCTGCTGATAACAGGGAGATGCATCTGACCATAGCAGGAGTCTTTCAATCGGGATACTATGAATATGATACTACCATGTTAATAGTTCCACTACGTGCAGTCCAAATTTTATCTTATACCGGTGATACTGTTACTAGTTTAGAGATATTTTTAGATGATGTATATAGAGCAGACAAACTATCGAAACAGATTCAAATGAAAACTAATATGAGTACAAGGACTTGGGGAGATTTAAATAAAAATTTACTAGCTGCTCTATCCCTTGAAAAAACAGTGATGATCTTGGTATTTTCATTGATCGTTATCATTGCAGGGTTTGTAGTGTGGGTAATATTAAATATGCTGGTTAAGGAAAAAACAAGAGATATTGGAATAATGAGATCTATGGGATTTAGTAGCAAAAATATAATGAGAATATTTATGCTGGAAGGACTTTTTTTAGGATCTTTTGGGATCGTAGTGGGACTTGGTATCTCAGGAGGGATCCTTTGGTATGTAAAGGACAATGCAATAAATCAAATAACCAATATTTATTATTTAAATAAAATACCAGTAGAAATAACTTCTAAAGAAATATTGGTGATAGTTGTAGCAAATATAGTTATTATATTTTTATCTAGTATTTTTCCGGCTTACAAAGCAGCAAAATTAGAGGTAGTTGAGGCATTAAAATATGATTGATAAGCCGACAGTTAAAACCAAAAGAAAAAAACTGAACCACTAATATCACTAATAAATACGGATGGAATTATTTTTTGTCACATAACTGAAACTTAGAGTTAAGAATATAACTCTGTAGTTGAACTTAGTCAGATGCATGATATTGTTATTAAAAAAAAATTTGTGAAAATTGAATTTAAAATTTTTTGAATCCGTGTTAAGTGTTTTTTAAAATAGGAGATGAAAGATGTCTGATATAATATTAAAAATAGAAAAATTAAATAAAAGATATAAAGATAAAAAAAGAGATATAAAGATATTGAATGACTTAGATTTTGAGATAAATAAGGGAGAGTTTGTTTCGGTTCTCGGGAAATCTGGTTCAGGGAAAACTACATTTTTAAATATGATTGGTATGTTGGATAGACCGGATTCTGGAGATATTTATTATGCAGGTCAGAATGTAAGTAAAGCACCTAGCTCAAAAATAGATCTTTTGAGAAATGAGATGTTAGGATTTATATTTCAATTTCACTATCTTTTACCAGAATTTTCAGCTCTTGAAAATGTTATGCTTCCAGGACTTATCGGAAAGAAAAAAAATCGTGAGGAAACAAAGAAAAGAGCCATAGAACTTCTTGTAGAGATGCAGTTAGGGGATAGATTGGATCATAAACCTACTGAATTGTCTGGAGGAGAAAAACAAAGAGTTGCTATAGCTCGGGCAATGATAAATGAACCAAAGATAATATTAGCTGATGAACCCACAGGAAATTTGGATGAAGAAACCAGTGAGGTTATTCATGATCTCTTGAAAAAAATATGTAGAGAGAAAAATCAAACTATAATAGTGGTAACTCATAGTACGGAATTAGCAAGTATAACAGATAAAAGGTATCATCTGACTAAGGGAAAATTAGAGTTAGTAATTGATTAACAAATTGAATTACAAACTAAAAACCTATAATTATTTTATCGAGGTAATTATAGGTTTTTAGTTTGTAATAAATATAATCAAAAGGGGGGCAAGATGAAAAGTTTTGAAGAAATACTATCTAAGGCACAACAGCAAGGGGGTAAAAAAATTATTTCTGTAGCTGTGGCTCAGGATAGGGAGGTTTTGTTATCTGTAGAGGAAGCTAGGAAAAAAGGTGTGATAGAAGGAGTCTTGGTAGGAAATTCTACAAAGATAGAAAAAATAGCAAAAGAGCTGAATATAGACCTATCTAACTACAAAGTTATAGATAAAACAGATGATGTAGAAGCTGCTAGACAGGCTGTAATAGAGGTATCGAGTGGAAGAGCAGATATGTTGATGAAGGGTCTAGTCGATACAAGTGTAGTATTAAAGGCTGCATTAGATAGAGAAATTGGTCTTAGAGGGAATGGGATATTGTCTCATGTTGCTGTATTTGAAATTGAAAACTATGATAGGTTATTTTTTATTACAGATGCAGCCATGAATATAGCTCCAGATGTGGAAGCCAAGAAAAAAATAATAGATAACTCTGTCAAGGTAGCGCGTGCTTTGGGCATAGAGATTCCAAAGGTAGCTTGCATTTGTGCTAAAGAAAAAATGAATCAAAAGATGCCAGATACAGTGGATGCACATGAATTAGAAGAGATGAACAAAAGAGGAGAGATAGAAAATTGTATAGTGGGAGGACCTTTTGCACTAGATAATGCTGTATCACTAGAAGCAGCTAAACATAAGGGAATTGAACATGAAGTAGCTGGAATGGCAGATATTTTATTGGCTCCGGATATCGAAGGTGGAAATATTTTATATAAATCTATATCTTACTTTGCAAGATCTAAGGGAGCAGGACTCATAGTGGGAGCTACAGCTCCAATTATACTTACTTCTAGAGCAGACAGTGAAGAAACTAAATTCAATTCAATAATATTAGGAGCAATGACAGCAGGTAAATTATAAGTTTATATATAGTCCATAGGGGGGATAAACAAATGAGTTACAAAATATTAGCAATTAATCCAGGATCTACATCTACAAAGATAGCAATCTATGAAAATGAAAAAGAAATTTTTGAAAAAACTCTAAGACACACAAATGAGGAATTAACACCGTTTAAAAATATTTCAGATCAATTGGAGTTTAGAAGGGAAGTTATCTTAGACGCGGTATCTGAATCAGGAATAAAAATAGAAGAATTAGC
The DNA here is from genome assembly GCA_002084825.1 of Fusobacteriia bacterium 4572_74. GTDB lineage: Bacteria > Fusobacteriota > Fusobacteriia > Fusobacteriales > Fusobacteriaceae > Psychrilyobacter. The sequence continues at coordinate 28,379 of NBMF01000020.1, read as the reverse complement.
GGCTATTGTAGGTAGAGGTGGATTGTTAAAACCAATTGCTGGGGGAACTTATGAAGTAAATGAAGATATGTTGGCAGATTTAAAGGTAGGAGTGTTGGGACAACATGCTTCAAATTTAGGTGGTAGAATAGCTCATGAGATAGCTTCTACTATCTCAAAACCTTCGTATATTGTAGATCCTGTAGTAGTAGATGAATTAGATGAGGTAGCGAGAGTATCTGGTATCCCTGAATTGGAGAGAAAGAGTATCTTTCATGCATTAAATCAAAAAGCAGTTGCTAGAAGAGCAGCTAAAGAGATGGGGAAATCTTATGATGAATTAAACTTAATTGTTGTACATCTTGGTGGTGGAATCAGTGTAGGAGCTCATTCAAATGGTAGAGTTATAGATGTAAATAATGCATTGGATGGAGATGGGCCATTTTCACCTGAAAGATCTGGACAACTTCCTATCGGAGATCTGTTAAAGATGGCTACAAGCGGTAAATATAATTTGGATTTTTTAAAGAAGAGAATCGTAGGAAATGGTGGAGTAGTAGCATATTTAGACACCAATGATATGAAAGAAGTTACTGATAATTCTGAAAATGGAGATAAAAAATCAAGTCTGATAGTAAAAGCTATGGGATATCAAGTAGCTAAAGAGGTAGGAGCTATGGCTGCTGTACTTTCTGGAAATGTAGATGCCATAATCTTAACTGGAGGGATCGCTTATTCTAAGAAAATCGTAAGAGATATCACAGATAGAATCTCATTTATAGGAGAGGTAAAGGTATATCCTGGGGAAGATGAGATGTTAGCTTTGGCTGAAGGTGGATTAAGAGTGTTGACAGGAGAAGAAGTTTCTAAAAAATACTAATATATAGAAATTATTAAAATAAGGATTCCTGTTGTAGGAATCCTTATTCTGATATAGAAATTTATTTTTTAAAATTAAAGTAGGAAAATTAAAAAAATGAGGTATACTTAAATTAAGAGGAGCTACTAAAACCTCTAAATACATAATTTCTAATAAAGGAAGTGAAGTTTATGAGAATGATTATAAGTGGAAGACATTTGGATGTTACACCTGGAATAAGAGAACATGCTGAAAAGAAAATAGGAAAAATCAAAAAATATTTTGATCAAATAGCTGAGGTATATATCACTCTTTCAGCACAACACGTAAAAACAGGAAAGGTTCATACAGCAGATGTATTAGTTTACGTTAATGGTTCTAAAATAAAAGCTACAGTGGAGGATATGGATCTATATACTGCCATTGACGAGGTAGTGGATGTACTTGAAAAACAATTGACTAAACATAAGGAAAAATTAAGAGATAATAAACATGCTACAGCTCTTAAGAAATTTGACTATAACATTGAGACTGGGAAGATAACAAGGGAAAAAACAAGTAGAGTTATTCCTACTAAGATAATGGCTAAACCAATGGAAATAGGAGAAGCTATTTTACAGATGGAAACTATGGGTAAAAAATTCTATATATTTATGAATGCTGAAACAGAGGAATTAAATGTAGTATATAAAAGAAGAGACGGAGATTATAGTCACGTAGAAGCTGGATGGAAATAAAAACAAGAAAAAAGGGGTTAATCATTATGATTAACCCCTTTTTTCTTGTTTTTATCACTATAAATAAACCCTAAATCATGGTATATTTTGATATGTTATAAATATTTAATGAAAAAACTAAGGGGGGAAAAATGAAAGAACATAAAAATCTAATGGTTCAAGGAACAGCATCATCGGTAGGAAAGAGTTTGATAACTACTGCATTATGTAGATTGATATATAAGAAGGGATACAGTGTTTGCCCGTTTAAATCGCAAAATATGGCACTTAATTCATATATAACTAAAGATGGACTGGAAATGGGAAGAGCTCAAGTAGTACAAGCAGAGGCTTGTGGGATAAAGCCAGAGGTATATATGAATCCAATATTATTAAAACCTACCAGTAATAAAAAATCTCAAGTAATTTTAAATGGTAGAGTTGTAGAAAATATGGGAGCTGTAAAATATTCGAAATACAAAGAAGGATTAAAAAAAGAGGTCTTAAAAAATTATGATTATATAAAGTTAAATTATGATATATCTATAATTGAAGGGGCAGGTAGTCCGGTAGAGATCAACCTTACAAAGGGAGATATAGTAAATATGGGGATGGCTCATATGGCAGATTCACCTGTAATCCTAGTAGCAGACATAGACAGGGGAGGAGTGTTTGCAAGTGTAGTAGGGACTATGACACTTTTTACTCCTAAAGAGAGAGACAGAGTAAAAGGAATAGTTATAAATAAATTCAGAGGTGATGTGAAGATATTAGAACCTGGGCTCAGACAATTAGAGGGGATTGTGGGAGTTCCTGTTTTAGGAGTAGTACCCTATACAAAATTAAATATAGAGGATGAAGATGGGGTAACTGATAAATTTAAAAGGGAAACTATAGATAAAGACATAAGAATATCGGTGATAAAATTAAAACATATGTCTAATTTTACAGATTTAGATGCATTAAACCTATATGATGATGTATCTGTAAAATATATAGACAGGGTAGAAGATTTAGGAAACGAAGATATGATAATTATTCCTGGATCTAAAAGTACGATAGATGATTTAAAAGGACTAAAAGAAATAGGAATAGCAGAGAAAATAGTAAAATTATCCAAGAGTGGAACTATAATATTTGGAATCTGTGGTGGATATCAAATGTTAGGAGAGAAGATAGAGGATCCTCTGAAATTAGAGGGAGATGTCAGTGAAATATCTGGATTGGGATTATTAGATCTTATTACTACCATGGAAAAATCAAAAAATACACTTCAATATCATGGTGAAATATTAACAGATGACGGATTATTTAAAGGACTTTATGGTAAACTAATAAAGGGATATGAAATTCATCAAGGTGTAACCAATGGTAAGGAAAAGGATATATTTTTAGATGGAGAGAAATATATTAATGGAGTTATTAAAAACAATATAATAGGATGTTATATTCATGGAATTTTTAATAATACAGAATTTACTCGTGGATTTTTGAATAATATAAGGGCACAAAAAGGATTGGATAGAGTAGATACTACAATTAGTTTTGAGGAGTTTAAAGAAAGAGAATATGATAAACTAGCTAAAGTTGTAGAAGAGTCGCTGGATATGGAGAAACTATACAATATAATAGGAATATCCCGTTAATTGAAATGTAAGTCTATAAGTGATATACTAAATTGAAACTATAATCTTTGGATTATATAAAGTATACAGGGGGAAAAATGGGAAAAATCATATATATAACAGGAGGAGCTAGGAGTGGAAAGAGTACTCTGGCTGAAAGTATAGCTCTAAATAATTATAAAACAAGAACATATCTTGCTACAGCAATTCCATATGATGATGAAATGGTAGACAGGATAGATAAGCATTTGATTCAAAGAGGGGAAAAATGGGAAACGGTAGAGGGATATAAGGATATAACTAAACTTTTAGAGAGCAAGATGGAAAATGATGTAGTGCTCCTGGACTGTCTGACTAATATGGTAAGTAACCTTCTTTTGGATAACAATGTAGATTGGGATATGGTAACGCCTCTAGAGGTAAACGAGATGGAAGCTAAAATAATTTTAGAGATAGATAATCTCTTGATGTGTATAAAATCACACAGAGGTGATTTTATAATTGTTAGCAATGAATTAGGAATGGGATTAGTACCACCATATCCATTAGGAAGATATTTCAGAGATATCTCAGGAAGGATAAATCAAAGGATAGCCGAAGAAAGCCATGAAGCCTATATGGTGGTTTCAGGGATTAAAATCAAATTAAAATAGATAATTAATAGGAGGAAAGTGATGAAGGGATTTTTACTTCTTTTACAGTTTATGACAAGGATACCTACTCCCAAAATGGAGTATGAACCAAAAAAATTAGGAAAGGCTATGAAATTTTTTCCAGTAATTGGAATGATAATAGGTGTAATTTTATATTATTCATTTATAGTATTAAATCAGTTTTTTGATAGTCCAGAAGTAATAGCAATATTGATAATATTAATAGAAATTATACTTACTGGTGGACTACATCTAGATGGGTTAGCTGATACATTTGATGGGATATTTAGTTATAGAAGTAAAAAACGTATGTTGGAGATAATGAAAGACTCTAGAATAGGAAGTAATGGAGCATTATCTTTAATAATTTATTTTGCTCTAAAGGGAACACTTTTAAAAGAGGTCATATCGATAGACGAATCACCTTATTTTTTACTTGTAATGCCTGTGATAGCTAGATTTAACAGTACTTTAAATTGTGGGGTAGGAAAATATGCTAGACCTAGTGGAATGGGGAAACATATAGTAGAGGAAACAAATATGATAGGTGTAATGATATCATTAGCGATAACAGCTGCTTTTTCATATTATTTTATAGGAATGACGGGGATATATGCTCTTGTAGTAGTTAGTATATTAGGAATATATTTTGCCAAATTAATGGAAAGAAAGATCGGTGGAATAACAGGAGATACACTCGGTGCTGTAGTTGAGATGTCTACAATAATTGTACTTTTAGTAGGAGCTATAAATGGGTAAATTAGTTTTGGTGAGGCATGGAGAGAGTGAATTAAATATGGAAAATATTTTTTTTGGACATCTGGATCCTAAACTTACAGAAAAAGGACAGAGCCAGGCTCTTAAAGCAAAAGAGATATTATCTAATATAGATTATAAAAAGATCTATAGTAGCCCGTTAACAAGAGCGATAGAAACTGCTGACATAGAATGGAAAGAAAATTGGCGGACATATGACTATCAGACAGGAGAAAGTGTTCAGCAATTACAAAAAAGATCTGTAAATTTTGTAAAATCCCTGGATCTATCTACTGGGAATATAGTGATGGTGTGTCATTGGGGAGTAATAAATTGTATCTTAAGTTATTATTTTTCTGGAGGATTGAATGGATACTGGAAATTTGCTCCTAATTATGCTGGAATAATAGTTATAGAATTTACAGATGGATATCCAGTCTTAAAAGGAATCAATATAGGAGATGTCGATGGAATTATATAAAGCAACACTGAAGAGAATAAAACCTTTGAATACCGAGGTAGCTGCAGAGGCTAAGAAAATATTGGATGAAAAGATGAAGCCTCTAGGTAGCCTCGGAAAATTAGAGGAACTAGCTATTCAAATATCTGGAATAACTGGAAGGTTGGATAATACTGTTTTAAAAAAATTACATCTGGTAGCTTCGGCCGATAATGGAATAGTGGAGGAGGGAGTTTCGTCTTGTCCTGTTGAATATACTAAGATTGTTTCTGAAGCGATGTTGTCTAAGGTGGCTGCTATTGGAATTTTATGTGACACATTGGGTGTTGATTTTAAATTAATAGATATAGGGATAGCAGAAGAGATAGATAGAGAATATCCTAATTTATATAGAAAAAATATAAAAAAAGGAACCAATAATTTTGTATACGAGCCTGCTATGACCTACAACGAATGTATAAAAGCTATAGAAGTAGGTATATCAATCGTGGAAGAAAATTTGGATTATGATATATTTTCTAATGGAGAGATGGGAATAGGGAATACGACTACAAGTAGTGCTATTCTTTATGCATTGACAAGAGAACAATTAGATTTAATTGTAGGTCGTGGTGGAGGACTCAGTGACCGAGGTCTAATAAAGAAAAAAAAGGTGATAAAGGATGCTATAGAAAAATACAACCTCTTTGAAAATGACCCCATAGACAGGGGCAGTTCTTGCCTATCCAATAATAACTTCGGCTTTAGAAGTAATGAAAAGGATGAAAACTCCAAAAGAAGTCTATGAAATCTTAGGATAATAGGGGGTATGTCATGAAAATGAAAGAACATTCAGGGCATAGAGATAGAATTAAATCTAAAATTTTAAAAAATGGTTTAGACGGGTTTTTGGATTATGAAATTTTAGAGACACTATTGTTTTATACTATTCCAATGAAAGATACTAAAGAGTCAGCAAAGGATCTTTTAAAAGAATTTAAAACATTAGAAAAAACTTTGAGTGCATCTAAAGATGAAATACTGTCATTAAAAATAAAAGGAATAACTGAAAATACCTGTATTTATTTTAAGCTCCTACACGATTTAAATAAAAAATTATACAAGGAAAAATTCAGGGAACAGATTATTTTGAACTCTGTAGAAGCTACATATAATTATTTAAAAAGTAGTATAGGTCTCTCAGAGAAAGAAGTCTTTAAAATTATATTTTTAAGTGCTGGTAATGAGTATTTAGGAGATGAAATTATATTTTTAGGAACAATAGATAGGAGTCAGATATATCCCCGAGAGATAGTAAAATGTGTATTGAAATATAATGCTAAATCAGTTATATTTTCCCATAATCATCCTTCGGGAAATCCAAAACCATCTCAGGCAGATCTTGAAATGACAAAAAAGTTAAAAAAAATACTAGAACCTTTGGAAGTGAGGGTTTTAGATCATATAATTATAACCCCGGAAAAATATTATAGTTTTTTAGAAGAGGGGATTATATAGAGGAGGCTACAATGAGTAAGTCTAACAAAATGACTATAGAGGAAAAAATGGCTATGAGGTTAAAGGAAAAAAAGAATAAAGAAACTCAAAAAAAAGAGATAACAGATGAAAGTCATAAAAATAAAATAGAAAATAAAGTAAAAAATAAAAAAAATGATAGATCAGAAGTTATAAAAAAAGAAATAATCAAACCTAAAAAAACAAAAATAGTAGACAAACAGGAAAAAAGTCAAGATGAAGATTTAGCTATGCCGGCTCCTGTTGTATGTGGGACAGAACCTTGCTATGAAGATTGTTTAAAAAAGAAAACTGCCAAAGAGGAATTGAATAGAGAAATATTAGATGAAGAATGGGAAGCTGAAAATAAAATTATAAATGTTGAAAAAAAGACAGGAGAAAAACAATATAAGATCTTGGGGATAATGTTCGAAATAACTAGAAAAAGATATTATTTTGAGGTAGTAGATGAGGTTGAGTATAAAATTGGAGATAGAGCTGTAGTTGATACTGCTAGGGGTAAGGAGATCGGGTTGGTATATATGGCTCCTAAAATGATGGATGAGAAATCATTGGTATTGCCTTTGAAACCGGTAATCAGAAAGGCAAATTCAGAGGATAATCAACAATTTGAAACTTTGAAGGTAGAAGCACAAAAAGCTAATATTATAGGAAAAGAAAAAATAAAAAAACATGAACTCCCTATGAAATTAGTGGCTACAGAATTTACCTTTGATAAATCAAAATTAATTTTTTATTTTACAGCAGAGGGTAGAATAGACTTTAGAAATTTAGTAAAAGAATTAGCTACGATATTTAAACTAAGAATCGAACTGCGTCAGATAGGTGTAAGAGATGAAGCTAGAATATTAGGTAGTTTAGGAGTCTGTGGGAAGGAACTTTGCTGTAGAATCTATATCAATAAATTTGATTCGGTATTAATTAAGATGGCAAGAGATCAAGGGTTAGTAATAAATCCTTCGAAGATTTCTGGAGCTTGTGGTAGACTGCTTTGTTGTATTAAATATGAATATCAACAATATGCTGATGCTCTATTAAAATGCCCAAGTATGGGGCAGACAGTAAATGTAGACAATAGCAAAGGTAGAGTCGTTGGGATAAATCCATTGAATGAATATTTGTATGTAGATGTAGAGGGAAAAGGTAGAATGAGATTGAACTTAGATGAGGTGAGTTTTGATAAAAAAGAAGCTAGAAAACAACATAAATCAAAGAAAAAAACACCTGAAGAAACAGCTGCGAAAGGATTGGAAGCAAAATAATGAAAACAGATGAAAATTTAGAACCCCTAGATCATGGAATGGTTATTTTACAGAAAAAAAATGGATTCAGGTTTGGAGAAGACGCTGTCATGGTGGCGGAGTTTTTTGTACCGACTAAGAATGGAAAGTTATTAGATATAGGTACAGGTACCGGAATAATTTCCCTTATTTTATCTAGAAATCCTGTGATAGATAAGATTACATCAGTAGAAATTCAAGAAGAGATGGCTAAGATGGCAAAAAGAAGTGTAGAAAAAAATAATCTTATGGAAAAGATAGAAGTTTTCAATATAGATATAAAAAATTTAAACAGGGGGAACACCTACGACTATATAGTGAGTAATCCTCCCTATATGAAAAACTCCAATGGGAAGGTGAATTCTCACTCTATGAAAGCGATCTCCAGGCATGAGATAGCTTTAAATTTGGAGGAACTGATAACCCAAAGTAGGAGACTCCTAAAACCAGGGGGTAGTTTAACATTGATATATAGAAGTGAAAGAATGGTAGAACTATTAAATAATTTATCTCAATCAGGATTTTATCCGAAGAGGATGCAAAATATATTTAGTAAAAACACCAAAATTTCTAAACTTTTTATGATCGAAGCTATCAAGGGGAAAAATAAAGGTTTTGAATTTTTGGAACCATTATATATATAATAAAAAATAGCTCTTTAAAATAGAGGTAATACAAATCGATTCATAAAAGATGAAATCTATGTTGAATTAATCCTAATAATATAGTGAAAAGTTATAGTAAACCTGATTTCATTTTGAATTAAAAATTTCGAAAATAAGACTCTAATAATATGTTACAATAGGAGAAAAAAATTAAATGCCACATTCATTTAGTGTAAATAAAATTAAGAATAGACAGCGTAAATCAATCAAAACTAAATTAAAAGCACCTACATTAGCATGGGAAATATTTGCCGACTGGATTTATCTTCTTGGTGGAATAACCTTTGTGATTGGTAGTATTTTCTTTTTGCCTAAAATGAAATCCTATGGGGATACTGGTGTTTGGATATTTATAATAGGATCGCTTATGTATTTACTTGTGACAGGGCATGATCTGATTGCGTCTATTAAGTCAATTAAAATTAATAAGGTAAATACAATTTGGAAACGGTTAGAGTTTTTATCAGCTATGGTATATTTTATAGGGACAATAACCTATCTTATTGGTAGTGTATTCTTCTTATCTGAGGTTGGGCAAGTCTTTGAAGGTGCTATTAATTTCATAATTGGCAGTCTGATGTTTCTCATTGGAGCTATAATTAATGTACTTGAAATTACAAATGAATCATCAGATAAAACCCTTCAACTAATGAATGGGACTGCTATTATGTATATTGGTGGATCGCTTCTATTTTTAGTTGCATCTATTCCCTATGTATGGCATGGTATTAGCATCCATGATCAAAGTATAATCTATAACTATGTTGCAATGGAGTATATCGGGGGGAGTATATTATTTACTTTTGGTGGAGTATTTTCAATGATTAAGACGTATCAAAAAAAAGAGGCATAGCCTCTTTTTTTTGATTAATCATGTTTTTTTTATTTTGTGGTATAATAAGAGAATAGAAGGTGAATAAATAATGATACTAAAAAAAATTTCAGAAAATATAATAGAAAAAATGAAAGAAGAGATTGAAAAAGCCCATGGAAATGAAGTGTTTTTTCGTGGCATCCCAAATAATGAAAGAATAGTTGATGAGATAGAGGTAATTGCCAGAGGGAATAAAGGATCGGTTCCAGCTCTTCTCAAGAGGATGAAAAAAAGGGAAGTAATAATCCACAACCATCCTTCAGGGTATTTATACCCTTCTGATGCCGATGTAGCTGTGGCTTCTATGTATTCTGATCAAAAAGATGGGGCTTCATATATTGTAAATAATACTGTAGATGATATCTATGTCATGGTAGAGATCAATAAAAAGGAGATTCAAAAGATAGATATAGGACCCTATTTCGAGGAAAAAGGCCTTTTAGCAAGGATATTTAAAGGCTTTGAATATAGAAAAGAACAACTTCATATGGCTAAACATATTGAGGAAGGGTTGAATAATAAAACTAAGGTTGTAGTAGAAGCAGGAACGGGGACAGGGAAAACCCTTGCTTATTTAATACCTAGTATAGACTGGGCTATAAAAAATGAAAAAAAAGTGATAATTACAACCAATACTATAAATTTACAGGAACAGCTCCTCCATAAAGATATTCCAATAGTTAAAAAATTACTCCCAGAAAAATTTACCTATGTTTTAGTCAAGGGTAGAGGGAACTATTTGTGTAACAGAAAAGCAGCTAATATAGGGGTAGGAGGAAGCTCCGAGATAGATGATATGAGTAGTTCTCAAAAAGATCAGGTGAGCTATGTATTGAAATGGTTTAAATCCACTGAAGCTGGAGATAAGGGAGAACTTCCTTTTGAAGTAGATTATATAGTCTGGGAACAATTTATGAGTGAGACGGATATATGTGCAGGAAGTAAATGTGCTTTTAAAGAAAGTTGTTTTTTTTTAAAATCTAGGGAAGAAAAGAAAAAAGCTGATGTTTTGATCACCAATCACCATATGTTTTTTGCTGATCTATCCATTCGAAAGGAAGTGGGGTTTAATACAGATTATTCTATATTTCCAGACTATGATTTAGTAGTATTTGATGAAGCTCACAATATAGAGGATGTAGCTAGGGATTATTTTTCCTATGAAGCATCTAAATATTCGTTTAATAAAACTATGAATAATATACATCATTTAGGCAAGAAAAAAGATTCTAGTAAGTATACTGGTTTATTAAATTATTTGAGAAATATAAAATATAAAGGGTATGATTCTATAAAAAAAGAGATCATAGAAGAATTGATATCTAGGCATATAGATCTGGCTAATCGTGGGAATGAATATTATTTAAAGGTTATAGAAGCCTTTGCAGGGCAGTCCCAGGGGAATATCAGTCTTCGTCTGCGAAAGGAAGAATTAAAACACTGGGAACATTGGGAAATGTTAAAGGAATTTGAGGAGGAAATGCTCCTAACCTACAATATATATATGAAAAGGTTAAAGAGTCTAGCCCGTGTGATAAAAGATATCGATGATGAAACAGGAATAATAAGTGATTTTACAAAATATACTGAAAGGTTGGAAACATATTTTTCTAACTATAAGTTTATAAAGGAGATGGATGATAAAAACTTTATCTATTGGATATCTCTAAATCAAAAAAAAAGTAATGTGAAATTTATGGCAACACCGTTAAAAATAAGTGATGAATTGGATGAAAATCTATATTCTAACTTGGAACATATAGTATTTACCTCCGCAACTATGGCAATCAATGGCAGTTTTAAATATTTTAAAGAATCTATAGGGCTCCATGAAGAAGTCTTGGAAAAGATAATTGATTCACCCTTTGATTATGATAGGCAGATGAAGGTATATATTCCAAAAGATCTGCCATCTCCTACAGATCGTGGATTTTTAGATGGAATAAAAGATTTTGTAGAAAAACTTATAAAGAGGACAAAGGGAAATACATTTTTATTATTTACCTCATACTCTACATTGAATTACCTTTATTTTATGTTGAAGGACAGATTAGAAAATGAAGGGTATGAATTATTTATTCAGGGACAGGCACCGAGGAATCAATTGGTAGATATGTATAAAAAAAGCGATAAACCTGTACTCTTTGGGACATCATCATTTTGGGAAGGGGTAGATGTAAAAGGTGATAAACTAAGTTCTGTAATCATAGTTAAATTACCGTTTAAAGTTCCAAGTGATCCTGTAGTAGAAGCCATCATAGAAAATTTGAATAATGAAGGCAAAAATGCCTTTATGGAATATCAAATACCTGAATCAATAATTAAATTTAAACAGGGAATTGGTAGGCTTATTAGAAGCTGTGATGATAGAGGCGTTATAACAATCTTAGATAATAGAATTATAAAAAAACGATATGGGAGTCTATTTATAGATTCAATTCCAACAAAAAATATTCATATAAAAAACAAAGATAATATCATATAGAAATGATATTGGAGGCAAAGTTATGAAGAAAATTGAGCTTTTTGGTAGAAGATTGACAATTGGGTTTGAGAAAAAAGAAAAAATGAAAAAAGAGATTAAAGATCTAGAGTATTCTGTAAAAGAAGTAGTAGATGAAAAAATAATATATCTTATTTTAATATTAGTGATGACTGTAGTTAGTGCGAATACATACTTATTTAACGGTTATTTAAAATTAGGAGATGTAGCAATAAGGGATATAGTTGCTCCTACAGATATAGTTTATAACGATATAGCTGCTAAAGAAAAGATAATCTCTGATATAATAGAAAATTCTCAAAAAGAATATATAGTTGTTGAAAATGTAAAAGAAGAGACTATTCAGAAGGTAGAAGATTTTTTTCAACAAATAAAAAAAGAAAAATACACAGATTTAGATCGAGCCTATCAAAATATAAAAGACAGTTTTAATATTGAAATTTCATCTGATCTTTTTACATATTTATTTAAAAAATCAGATGATCAGTTGGATGATTTAAGGGATAAATATTTAAATGATATAAATATTTTATATAAATATGGAGTAAAAAAAGATGGAAATTTATTGAGATTTAATAGTTTATTTGAAAAACTTGATAAGTTAGATTTGTATGAAGAAAGGGTTATTAAAATTTTTGTCAAACCTAACTATATCTTAGATAGTAAAAAAACTGAAGAATTACTCAATGAAAAAATAGAGCAGATAAAAGATGTTTCGGTACGTATAAAAGCCGGATCTGTAATTTTAAAAAAAGGGGAAGTTATTTCAGAAAAAAAGGTAGCTATATTAAAAAATGCAGGACTTTATGGACAAACCAGCAAGGTAATAAAATTTATGGGAACACTTGTCTATCTATTAATATTATCCATAGTATTTAAAAATATTTGTAAGACATTTTTATTTAATGAAATAAGAAAAAAAAGTTATTATAGTGCTATAATGTTATCTATTGCTGTGGGGATAATATCTTTTAGGATTATAGATCCAAATTGGAAATATATCCTGCCCATAGAAACTGTGTTTATTCTATTAGGGATTTTAATAAATGTAAAAACAAGTTTAATTATGGGTGGTTTTTTGATTCTTTATGGGATTCCATTAAATGGATTTAATATAGAATATTTAGTTATAGAAATATTTAGTTTGATAGTTTCATTATATTTGATCAAAAAAATAAAAAATAGAACAAATATTATCAATACAGGTATATATATAGGGATGACAAAGGTATTCATAGTATTAACCATGGCAGTTGGCATGAATATAGAATTTATAGATAGCTTAGTTAAGAGTGGAATATTATTTTTGTCGGGAGCTTTTGCAGGGATGTTAACCATAGCTCTCCTTCCATATTTTGAAAGGACATTTAATATTTTAACAGATATAAAACTTCTGGAATTAGGAGATTTATCTCAACCACTTCTCAGACGATTATCAGTAAATGCTCCTGGGACATTTCATCACTCTATGATGGTAGCAACCCTATCAGAGCAAGCAACAGAAGCTATAGGTGGTAACCATGTATTCGCTAGGGTAGCATCTTATTATCATGATATAGGAAAGATAAAAAGACCACAGTTTTATGTAGAAAATCAAGCTGATGGAGTAAACCCACATAATAATCTGAGTCCTAGTATGAGTACTCTTATAATAACATCACATACTAAAGATGGTGACGAGATGGGAAGAGAATATAACCTACCTAAGGAAATAAGAGATATTATGTATGAACATCAAGGGACAACTTTATTGGCTTATTTTTATAATAAAGCAAAACAAAGTAATCCGTATTTAGAAGAAAGTGATTTCAGGTATAGCGGGCCTAAACCTAGAAGTAAGGAATCAGCAGTAATAATGCTAGCAGATTCTATTGAAGCAGCAGTAAGATCACTCGATGAAAAAACACCAATAACAATAGAAAAGATGTTACGAAAGATTATAACCTCAAAGATTGAGGATCAGCAACTTTCAGATGCAGACCTTACATTTAAAGAGATTGAAATTATAATCCAAAGTTTTACAAAGATACTTATGAGTATCCATCATGTAAGAATAAAATATCCAGGGCAGAAGTAATACTTGTAAGGATTCCTGTAATTCGTGACAAAAAAAGATTAAAAAAATAAAAAATGGTTCCTAGAGGAACTTTTGGGGAGGAAAATATTCTTATGAATATAACAGTAGAATTAACTAAGGGAATAGAAGGCTACGATGAATTTATAGATTTAGAGACGGTAGAAGAGTATATAAAAACTGTAATAGAGGACGAATACAAGAATGAAAAAGATGTTTATATGTCTCTTTTACTCACCAATAATGAAAATATTCAGATTGTGAATAGGGACTACAGGGGTAAAGATCAGCCTACAGATGTGATCTCATTTGCTTATTTAGATAATGAAGAAGACTTTCAATTAGGGCCTTATTTGACTCTAGGTGATATAGTAATATCCCTAGAGAGGGTAGAGGAACAGGCTGGTGATTATAACCATAGTTTTAAAAGGGAATTTTACTATGTATTAACTCATGGAATCTTACATCTGTTAGGCTATGATCATATTGAGGATGAGGATAAGAAAATAATGAGAAGGAAGGAAGAAGAAATCTTAGAAAAACATGGGTATAGTAGAGAGATATAGATGACAGTTGAAAATTAAGATTAAAACAACTCAGCCATAAATTAACACTAATTTTTGATTTCCTTACTTATGACAAAAAAATTTTGAATTCAATTATTTATTCTAAATTATTAATTATCAATTTGACCGAAGGTCATAGGGGTGGTTTTATGAAAAAAAAAACAACTAAAAATAGTAAATTCAGTGAAAGTATAAATTATGCTCTGGAGGGAATAGTTGCTGCTATAACAACTGAGCGAAATATGAGGTTTCATATGTTTGTTGCTATATTGGTGGTTATATTAAGTCTTATGTTTGGTGTGACAGGATCGGATCTAAAAAGTCTATCTTTTGCAATATCCCTGGTATTCTTTGCTGAAATGATTAATACAGCCATAGAGGCTGCGGTGGATATAACTACAACTAGATATCATCCATTGGCTAAAAAAGCTAAGGATGTAGCGGCAGGAGCAGTACTAATAGTATCTCTCAATGCCCTTGTGATAGGTTATATAATTTTTAGTGAAAAAATTAAGCAGGACACCTATGAAAGTTTTAGACTGCTGAAATCATCCTATGTGGATACTGTTTTATTTGTATTATTTATAGTAGTGATTGGAGTTTTTATAATTAAATCTTATTATAAAAAAGGAAAACTGTTACATGGAGGGATGCCTAGTGGACATTCAGCATTAGCTTTTGGGCTGTGGGTAGGAGTATCTTATGCTACAGAAAATATAGTGGTGACAATATTGACTTTTGGAATGGCACTTTTAGTGGCTCAGTCTAGGATCGAAGGTCGGATTCATTCTCCTAAAGAGGTCTTGGTAGGGAGTATTTTAGGGACATTCGTTACGTATATTTTATTAAAATTGATATTTTAAGGTGGTAAAATTATGATAACAGAATTAGATTATTTAGTTCTCAGTGGTCTTTCATATGGTAATTTTAAAAAGGAAGATATAGGTCTCTCTTTGGAAGAAATTTTGTTTTTAAACAATGAATCTAAAAAAAGGTTACTTTCTTTTCCCAATGAGGTTTGGTCCTATGGGGGAAGAGATATATTTCAAAAAACATTTCATACTTTTTTATGTGAATGGAAAGTTATAGGTATAATGGATGATACCTATAAACAAGGGACAGAAAAAACAGGTTTTTATGGTATAGCTTTTGAAAAAAATAAACAAATAATTATCTCCTACAGGGGTACAGAAGTTAGCTCCTTTGGAGAAGCATATAAAGATTTTATAGAAACAGACCTTTTGATAGGTGTGGATAGAAAACCAAAACAACTGGAACAGGGAGTAGAGTTTTATAAGAAAATTTTAAAGATAGAACACGAAAGTATAGCACTCACTGGGCATTCATTGGGTGGAGGAATAGCTCAATATGTTGCATTGATCTCCGATCTAGGAGGATATGGGATCCCAAAAGTTTATACTTGGAATGCTATTGGAATCAATAAAGTAGGGATCTTAAATTTAGAAGATTTTTTAGAGTTTGATTCTATAGCAGAGAGGAAATTTCCATCTTTAAAAAACAATGAAATGCTATATAAAAGGGTAAAAAATTATTACTATAGTTATCTTTTTAAAAATTTGAAAAAAAACAACTATATCAAAGATAAAGAGAGTATAAAAAAAATATCTAAATTAGAGTTTAAATTTGAATTAGATGAAGATGCAAAAAAAAAGTTGGAAAATATATTTATGATATCTAATAAATCTATGTTACCTTTTTTTGCTAAAAAAGAAGAACAAAAAAATGAATTGATAATGAGTCCTAAAGTTTTTATAGAAGATTTTTTTGATGAAGATATGATCTATGAAGAGTTGATCAGGGCAAGAAAGTTTATTAAAAAATTTAAAAAAAACAATAAATATGATGAATATATAATTAATTTTGTTCATTCAGAAGACTTTACAATCACACTCTATCCTCACTTAGGTAGTACATATGCAATAAATAAAGGGTTAGTTAGATTAGATGAAAAATTAAATCCCTTTTTAAAGAAGATGTATGCGTTTACTAAATCTATAAGAAGTTATCATATGTACCAAGTATTTTTACCATTTTTTAGTTTTGAAGGTGAAGATAGGGGGCAGATAAAAAAAGAATTGAGTATTGACTATATAGCGACTGAGGTTAGGAAAGTTATTTATCAAGAAAATAATTTATCCGATGAATTTTTGGGATTTTACTATAATAGTTTAGAATTAGATAGTGAAAATTATTATAAAATCAAAAAAACTCTCCTCCACGGGATGGGAATGACTAAGGCAGATATAAAATATTTAAAGGAATCAATTGTAATAATAAAAAGGATGAATTTTGAAGAATTTAAAAAATTGTGGAAAAAAGTTCAAAAAAAAGTAGGAAGTCCCTATATGAAAAAAGATATATACGACCTAATAAGCTTTCATGAAAGGGATAAATAACCCTTATTTTCCTTGAAGATTCTTGTAAATTATTGTATAATTAATTTAAAACGTTGATCTGAAAAGATTAGTTGGTAGGGAAAAGATAGAATAACAGGAGGAATAAGAATGAAAGCAGCAGATAAATTAAGAGCAGGAAGTACATTTGAAGTAGATGGAGTACCATTTTTAATATTAAAGGCAGAAAGATTCCAATCAACATCTGGAAAGAGACAAAGAGCACCAGAAATTACATTTAAAGTAAAGGATCTTATCAGTGGAAGAGTAAATGAAACTACTGTAAAAGCTTCTGACATCATGAATGACATCATGTTAGATAAGCAATCTATGCAATTTTTATACGAAGATGATGGAGATTATAACTTCATGAATCAAGAAACTTTTGATCAAATTGCATTACAAGCTGAAGATTTAGGGGACGCTATAAACTATTTAAAGGAAGAGGTTGTTATTGACATCTTATTCTATGAAGGGAGACCGGTAGGAGTAGAATTAGAAAACCATATGGTATTTAAAGTGACTTATACAGAGCCTGGATTAAAAGGTGATACTACAGGAAAAGCACTTAAAGCTGCTACAATTGAAACTGGTTATGAATTAATGGTTCCATTATTTATTGAGATGGATGAATTAATCAGAATAGATACAAGAACAGGTAAATACGTAGAAAGAGCTAAGTAAGATATTTTTAAACCTAGAAAATTTTAATTTTCTAGGTTTTTTTTACAGACGGTTTGGAGAGAGTGCCTAAAGGAGAGAGACTAAGCTAGGCCACTGGGAGGGATAACTTTGAAAAAAATATCAAAATTATTGGGAATATTTCTGATTACTACCGTACTTATTTTTGGAGAAACTGCAAATATTGCTAGTTTTAATACTCTCCATCTGGGATGGAAAAGTAATTATAGGCAAGAAAAAATAGAAGGGCTGGCCAGTATTATATCTTCTTTTGACTTAGTAGGTATTCAAGAGGTTATGAAAAAAGATGAAGTTAAAAAATTAACCAATGAACTAAAAGCTCAAACTGGAGTAGAGTGGAGGTATCATATTTCACCTTATGCAGTGGGCAGTAAAAAATATCGAGAATATTTTGCATATATCTACAGGATAGACATAGTAAAACTCCTAAAAAAAGGTAAATTTTATCCAGAAAAAGAAAAAAGCTTTATGAGAGAACCATATGGTGCTAAATTTCAAATGGGAGATTTTAAATTTACTTATGTTTTGGTACATTCGATATTTGGAAAGAAAAAAACTGAAAGACAGTTAGAAGCTATGCAAATGATCGATGTGTATGATTGGTTTAAAGACGGATATGATAAAAATGATAAAGAAAATATAGTCATAATTGGAGGAGACTTTAATATTCCTTCCTATGATGATGCTTTTTCTGGCTTTTTGAAACATAAAGATATGATTGTTGATGCAATACCTTCTAATCAAAAAACGACTATAGGGAAAAGTGGCTTGGTTTCTAGTTATGACCATATCTTTTATCCCTATGAATTGATGCAAGGCTGGTATACAGGAAGGAACGGAGTAGTTGATTTTACAGACAATAATTATAGGGAGATAAGAAAAATAATCTCAGATCATCTACCTGTGTTTATAGAGGTTAATACAGTAAGGGATGAAAAGGAGTAAATTCATGAAAAAAAAGGCGTTAATATTTTTAAGTGGAAAACTTAATTTAAAGGCAGATTATTATAGGAAGATAAAATATAGTGAGTATGATATATATTGTGCAGATGGAGGAGCAAATCATGCCTATAATTTAGGAACAATTCCAAAATTGATATTAGGAGATCTAGATTCTATCTCGGTTGAAGTGAGATCTCATTATAAAAACTTAGAGGTTAAGTTTGAAAAATTCCCTGTATCCAAAGATTTTACAGATGGAGAGTTAATTTTAAAGAAAGTGACAACTAAATATAACAATGTTCTAGTCCTAGGAGGTTTAGGAGGCCGAACAGATCATTTTTTAACCAATCTTAATCTATTGGAAAAGTATCAAAATATTACATATGAAGACGAGAATGAGATTATATTTTGGGTTAAAAAAGATATGAAAATTCAAAATAAAAAGGGGAAAACTATTTCTTTTATTCCTCTTACTCCAATAGATAAACTTACATTAGAAGGATTTACCTATACTTTAGATAGGGTTGATGTCCTTAGGTCTAGTTCCCTTTGTATGAGTAATATAATAGAGCAAGAAAGTGTACGAATAAAATACGATAACGGTTCTGTTATAGGAATAATTCAAAAATAATATTTAGTATTTATAGGAAAATTAAAAATAATATAGTATATATATAATATGGGCTTAGGAGGTGATTGTGATGACATATATTACGTTGTTGTTAGCAGTATTGGCTATTATAATATTTTATTTGGCAGCACTACTAGTATTTACACCCTATGAGGAAGATGATAAATATGTTCTTAAAATTTTGGAATCCGGGTATAAACTTCATCTAGTCGCTACTGAAAAACACGGAATACTAAAGAAAATAACGGATAATAGTGCTAAATTGATATTGACTTTAGTATATTTTATTTTAAAGGATCGAAAATACACTGACAGTATTGAAACTAAAAAAGAAGATGAAGATGATACTAATTAAAAAAAATCCCTAAATAGTAATCTACTATTTTAAGGGATTTTTTTTTAATATGTGATAGATTTAAAGATTTTACTATCTAGATCTTTAATCTCCCAAGAAGAAGAAGTTAAGATTCCATAAGAATTAGGATTACCACCCTTTGGAAGGGTAATAGATCCAGGATTAAATAGATATATATCTTTTTTTCCTGCTAATGGTAGATGGGTGTGACCGGAGATCAAAATGTCACCTTTATCTATGGGAAGTTTTTTCTCTGTAAATAGATGGCCGTGGGTAGCAAAGATACGTTTATCTCCTAAAAATAAATTAGTGAAATCACTCATAATAGGGAACTCTAGAAGCATTTGATCCACTTCGCTGTCACAATTTCCTCTGAGAGCTATAATTTTATTCTTATATAGGTTCAATTTTTCAGCAACTAATTTGGGGTTGTAATCTGTGGGAAGAGGATTACGTGGTCCGTGATAAAGGATATCTCCTAATATCAAGATATAATCTGCCTCCTCCCTTTTAAAACATTCCAATGCCTTATTCAAGTAGTAGATTGAACCATGTATGTCTGAAATAACAAAAATTTTCATCTTAATATCCCTCTGGATTATTGGACTGCCATTTCCATGAATCTCTGCACATATCTTCCAAAGTTTTTTCAGTTTTCCAATTTAATTCTTTTAAAGCTTTTTCAGAGTTAGCATAGCAAGTAGCTACATCTCCAGCTCTTCTTTCTACTAATTCATATTGGATCTTCACATTATTTATTTTCATAAATGTATTTACCAGATCTAAAACACTGATCCCATTTCCAGTACCTAAATTATATGCTTCTACACCAGTTTTATCTTTAAATCTCTCCAGTGCTCTGATATGACCAATAGCCAAATCAATTACATGGATATAGTCACGAACTCCAGTTCCATCATGGGTATCATAATCCGATCCAAAGACACTTAATTTTTTTCTTTTTCCTACAGCTACCTGAGTGATATACGGCATTAAATTATTTGGAATACCATTTGGATTTTCCCCGATTTTTCCACTTTCATGGGCTCCGATAGGATTAAAATATCTTAGGAGGGCAATTCCCCATCCTCCATCAGAAATATACAGATCGTTTAGGATCTGCTCTATCATTAATTTTGTACTACCATATGGATTTGTAGCACTTAGCGGCATCGTTTCTAATAGTGGAGATGTATTATTCAATCCATATACAGTCGCAGATGAACTGAAGACAATCTTTTTAACACCGTGATTTTTCATTACTTCACATAGAATAAATGTAGTAGTCAGATTGTTGTGATAATATTCTATAGGTTTAGCTACAGATTCTCCTACAGCCTTATATCCTGCAAAATGAATTACAGCATCTATCTTATTTTCTATAAATACTTTATCCAAATTATCTTTATCTAATAGGTCTATCTCATAAAATTTAAACTCCTTACCTGAAATCTCTTTTATCCTATCCAATACCTTTGGATTACTGTTGGAAAAGTTATCTACGATAACGACCTCATAGTTTTCTTTTAATAATTCTATTACTGTATGGGAGCCAATATATATGGCAATATTTTGTATTCATTTTAAAATTATTATACCATAAAGATAAAAAAAAATTTCACAGGATATAGGTTTTAGATAAAATATATACAATAATTATAGGTAAAATATAAAAATTGAATTTTCTAAATAATCAATAAAGCATCTAAAATTATATCAATATAGTGAATAACTTTTTTTTTGTTTTTTTAAAAATTACAGAGTATAACACCAATTTTTAATTGATAAGATTAAAGGGTAAAAAAACATTTATAAAACTTGACACTATCCTTTTATATGAAATATTTTGTAATTTTATGAAAACCAGCTACCTTAAACAGCTGACTATAAGAAGATAGATATCTAATATTTTAATATATATAGGTTCTATTTTCCTGAAACAAAGGGAAATAGGATCTTTTTTTATTATCCAGGGAATTATAACCGCAAGGGGGCATCGTCAAGATTTTTAAAGATTATTACATAATCTAAGAACCTTGAGATGAAATTTACGAAATAAATAAATGATTATAAAAATCTGGATTGTGCTTATTTTTTTTTTATTTAAAAAAGTATAAAACTATTAGATACTACCTACTAAAAATTTAAGGACGGGGGAAGTAGAATGTTAGAAAGAATGTTTAAATTAACCGAAAGAAAAACTTCGGTAAAGCAAGAGGTTATTGGAGGAGTTACTACGTTTATGACTATGTCATATATTATATTTGTAAATCCTTCTATAATGTCAGACACAGGGATGGATAAAGGGGCTCTTATTACTATTACATGTTTAAGTGCTGCAATTGGTAGTTTGTTAGCAGCTTTTTGGGCAAATGCACCACTAGGATTAGCACCTGGAATGGGACTTAATGCATTTTTTACTTATACATTGGTTATTGGAAAGGGAATTCCTTGGGAAACAGCATTGGGAGTTGTTTTTATATCAGGATTATTCTTTTTAGTTATGTCTATTGGTGGAATAAGAGAGAGGATAGCACAGGCAATTCCTGTGGAATTAAAGATAGCTTCTACAGCAGGAATTGGACTTTTTATAGCTTTTATAGGCTTAAAGAGTATGGGACTCATTGTAGCTAATCCAGCAACATTTGTATCACTTGGAAAATTTACTCCTACAGTTGTTTTAGGAGTAATTGGGATCATGATATCTGCTCTTTTGGAGCTTAGAAAAATAAAGGGCGGAATGTTAATAGGGATGATTATGACTACCGTTTTAGGGATGATTATGGGGATAGTTGAACTTCCTACACAGATAATGTCTATGCCGCCGTCAATAGCGCCTATTGCATTTAAATTAGATATAGTAGGAGCTTTCAAATTTGCATTGATCGGGCCGATATTTTCATTTATGTTTGTAGATCTATTTGATTCATTGGGAACTCTTATAGCTTGTGCTAAGGAAATGGGAATGGAAGACGAAGATGGAAATATTCTATCTTTAGGAAGAATGATTCATACAGATGTAGCATCTACAATAATAGGATCATTATTAGGATCTAGTACAGTGACAACGTTATCTGAGACTACAGCAGGAATAGCAGCAGGTGCTAGAACAGGATTAGCATCAGTTGTCATTGGAGGGTTATTTTTACTTTCATTATTATTTACACCGATTGTAGGAATTGTGCCAGCTTATGCTACAGCACCAGCTCTTATTATTGTTGGGATTTATATGTTTAAAAATCTAAAAGAGTTAAATCTTCATGATTTTAAAAGAAAAAAGGATTAAAAAAAGAACTCCATGGAGTTCTTTTTTTAATCCTTCGGACCACAACTAGTAATCTTTATTTCATCTGAGGGAGTAACTTCTTTGATAGATATCTCCTCTTTAATCAATTTACTTCCACTTTTTTTATCGTAGATATAAAAACCTAAAAATGAGATTGCTAGAGTAGTGAAGCTGACAACTATTCCCTGTCCTTCACTAGCACCTAATTTAGCGGCTATGATATAACTTAGAACCATTAAAAATACAGGTAAGACATAGATTAGAAGAGCTAAATTCAAGATGAATTTATTGTTTATCTCAAAGGTTATTAAATCGTCTACATTAACTTCAATCTTCTCATTAAGTTCGTAATGATATAGATCAGCTATGGTTTTCTCTTTCTGTCCACATCCAGAGCAGTGGGCACAAGAGCTATCTCTAAATAGTTCTATATATAAGTTCTTTCCTTCAATTTTTCTGACAATACCTTTATTTTCCACACAAATTCCTCCTAGACACATTATGAGTTTATTATATCATATTTTTAATAATATGTAATTTAGTTATATTATATAAATAATATTAATGGTTATTTTATTTTATTTTTGATAAAATAAAAGAAGTAATAATTTAGT
Organism: Fusobacteriia bacterium 4572_74; assembly: GCA_002084825.1. GTDB lineage: Bacteria > Fusobacteriota > Fusobacteriia > Fusobacteriales > Fusobacteriaceae > Psychrilyobacter. The sequence continues at coordinate 4,910 of NBMF01000020.1, read as the reverse complement.
GGGAATTTATCAGGAGGAAATTATGGGATATATATATGTGATTTTAGCAGCGGCATTTTGGGGGTCTTTAGGGGTAGTGGTAACTTATCTAAAGGATGCAGGATTTAATTCTTATGAAATTGCATTTTTTAGACTTTTTTTTGCAACCATTCTTATGTTTATGTATATTTTTTTTAGTGATAGAAAAAAATTTGAAATAAGCGGTAAAAAATTAATGTTTTGTTTATTAGTCGGAGTAATAAGTCAGGGATTATTTAATTTATTTTATTTTGGTTCAATAGTGAGGGTAGGGATTACTACAGGGGTTATTTTACTCTATACTGCTCCTATTTTTACCATGTTATTTGCCAGGATATTTAATGGGATTAAATTAAGTAAACAAAATATTATTTCTATAATTTTATGTTTTACAGGATGTTTTTTTATAGTTACTAATGGTTCGATAGATCATTTTAATGGTGATGTTGTAGGAGTTATACTGGGTATATTAGCGGCTATGTCTTATGGGATTTTACCTGTTTTCAATAAAAATCTTCCTAAAGAAATAGACCCGTATACCCTTATATTCTATAGTTTTTTAGCAGGAGTTTTGGTGATAGTTCCTCAAATAAATCCACTAGAAAGTCTAAAAAACTTATTTCAAGATAAATCAATGATACTTTTAGGATTAGGATTTGGATTTTTTCCAACGATTTTATCCCATTTATTTTTTATAAAAGCAATTAAATATCTAGATCCTGTGAGGGTAAGTATAGTAGCTAATTTTGAGGTAGTGGTAGCTAGTTGTGTAGGTTTTTTCGTATATGGAGAAGAATTAGGAATTATTAAGATAATAGGAATGATTCTGATCATAGCAGCTTCTACACTACCAAGTATAAAAATCAAAAGATCAATTGCTGCTTTAAAAATATATTACATTCTAAAGTTGTAGACTGGAAAAATAGACCATTAAAAGCTTGTTATCCCTTTGTTTTTCTAGATGCTACTTACTTCAATGTGAAGTCTCAAATGGTAAGATAATAAAAAAAGTTGCCTATGTTGTTGTAGGAATTGATCTAGAAGGTCAGAAAGATATATTAAGGCCTATGTTGTTGTAGGAATTGATCTAGAAGGTCAGAAAGATATATTAAGTATTACTATTTGAGAAATCGAATCTTCTAAATTGTGGCTTAAAGAGTTAGATTCTCTTAAATCTAGAGGTGTCCAAGAAATTTTTATTGCTTCTTATACAGCCCTAGAAAATCTTTCATCCAGATACCCTGAATATTCCCAGCACTTAAATTTTGGTATACTCATTGGATTGAATTAAGCTGTTTCTATGAATATCCACAAGAGATAAGAAGAATGATGTATACGACAAACGTAATTGAAAGTATTAATAGTCAATTTAAAAAGATAAGTAGATCTAAGGCTATTTTCCCTACGGATGAATCATTAGAAAAAATACTTTATTTAGTAACGCAAAATATATCTAAAAAATGGACTCAAAAAATACGATCTTGGGAAAAAATATTAAGAATGTTAGTGATAATCTATCCAGAATAAGTAGAAAAATATATGTAAAAAGAGAGCCGTTTTAACAGCTCTCCTTTAGTAGTTAGGAATTGAATGTACACGTAATTTGGGATAGACCCATTTTTTGAGTACTAAAATATACCTTTGCAGGTGTTTCGTAATCTAGAGAACTATGTCCTCTATCGTTATTGTAAAAGTTAATATATCTTTTTATTCCAGTATATAATTCTCTTAAATTTTGATATTCATTAAGAAATATTTCACTGTACTTTATTGTCCTCCAAAATCTTTCTATCCATACGTTATCCAGACATCGCCCCTTTCATCCATACTTAAATTTATTCCTGAATCTAATACTTTTGAACTGTATTCTTTACTGGTATACTGACTTCCTTGATCTGTGTTTAGTATCTCAGGTTTCCCTACTTTTAAAGCTTCTTCTAATGTGTCTATACAAAAAGCTTTTGAGAGAGAGTTAGACAGTCTCCAGGCAACAATATATCTACTATGAACATCAATTATCGCTGATAAATATACGTGTCCATATGGAGTATTAATATATGTTATATCCGTTGACCACATTTGATTAACTTTATTTATTTGAAGTTCTCTTAGTAAGTAGTCAAACTTTTGATTTCCTGTTTTAGGCATACTTAAATTCTTTTTAGGTACCACTCCTTGGATACCTATTTCTTTCATAAGTCTCATAATTACTGATCTCGATACTTCATTTCCTTTTTTAGATAATTCCGCTGCGATTCTTCTAGATCCTTGAGTTATATCTAATTCATATTGAGAATTAATTAAATCAATAAATTTAATATCTTTACTCCTGTTTCTTGTAACTCCGTTATAGTAGTAGCAGTTTCTTCCAATTTCATACCATTGACATTGCTCAGTAATGCTAAAGTATATATTTTCTTCATTTTTTTTGAGCCAATCAATTTCCATAGTTTTTCCTCCAATGACTTCATAAAGTCTTTTTTGTTCTTTTTCCAAAAGATCTATTTTTTTAGTATCTTTACTAGTTTTATCAAAAACATTGACTCCTTTCTTTTTAAACTCATTAGTCCAACGGGTTATTTGAGAAGGTGCAATTTCATTATCATTAGCAATTTTCTGAAAACGATCTTAAATTTAAACTTAGAAGAGTAAGTTTTCCGCTTATTCATAATTAAAAACCTCCATTTTATTTTTTTAATTATACCCTATTTTTTTGCTTAAGGTTATTCTCTCTCTGTATGAATTTATACGACCATTACACTATATATATGTAAATGATCTAGTGGATGCCTATATTCTAGCTTTAAAAGCTTTGGAAAATGGAAAGCTAAGTAATACTTATAATCTTGGAACTGGTTTTTCTGTGAAAGAGCTTATAGATGTAGTGGAAAAAGTAATAAAAATTCAAATAAAAAAAGTTGTAACAGGTAGGAGAGCAGGAGATCCAGCTACTTTAATTGCCGATTATACAAAAATTAGAGAGGAACTTAATTGGAATCCTAGTAGGAGTATTGAAAAGATAGTAAAAGATGCTTGGAACTGGCATAATGCAAATAGATATGATTAATAATTAATAAAATAAAAGATCCCCAATAATTAATATTGATTATTGGGGATCTTTTTATTATCTAAGGGATTATAAAAATTATAAAATTCTAAATTATGTCTATTTAGATGCAATGTCACGTTGTTTTTTATTTTGAAAACCTGTAATAACAGAAAAGTTTAGTTATTAATTTTATTATACTATGTTATAATAAAATCAATAAAAGAGGTGAAAAAACTTATGGAAAAAAAAATAAAAAAGTATAAAAAAGTATATATAGAAATAACCAATAGATGTAATTTAAAATGTAGTTTTTGTCCCCAAGGTGTAAGAACTCCTAAATTTATGACTATAGATGAATTCAGATATATTTTAGATGAGATAAAGCCATATAGCGACTATATTTATCTTCATGTAAAAGGAGAACCTCTATTACATCCAAAGATAGTTGATTTTTTGGATATTGCAGAAGAAAAAAAGATAAAGGTAAATATAACTACTAATGGAACCTTGATAGATAAAGTAGGAGAGAAGATAGTAGATAAAAAAGCATTTAGACAGGTTAATTTTTCCCTTCATTCATTTGATGGTGATATAGATAAAATTGATGAAGATGATTATCTAAAAAAAATATTAGATTTTACAAAAAAATCACTTTTTTTAGAAAACACTTATATTTCTTTAAGATTATGGAATTTTCATGAAGGAAATAAAAATAAAAATCAAATGGAAGGTAATAGGAAAATTATAGAGAAAATAGAAAAATATTTTGATTTGGATTATAAGATTGAGGATAAGCTGATTCCAGGTCATGGGTTAAAGATAAAAAATAGATTATACCTTAATACAGATTTAGAATTTAAATGGCCAGAATTGTATGATGAATATGAAAACGAAGATGGATTTTGTTATGGATTACGTACTCAGATAGGAGTATTAGTGGATGGTACGGTAATTCCATGTTGTCTTGACGGTGAAGGGGTAATAAATCTCGGTAATATTTTAGAAATACCATTTAAAGAGATAATAGAGGGGAAAAGAGCTACTGCTATCTATGATGGATTCAGCAATAAAAAAGCTGTAGAGGAACTGTGTAAAAAGTGTACTTTTAAAGAAAAATTTTAAAGGAGATCAACTATGAATAGTCAAGTCTTAATTTCTAAAAATAAATAAATTATTGCAATTTAATTTTTGCACACGCTTAGACATTCTAGTACTTCTTGCTTTAAAATTTCCTGATTCATAGACTTTCGGATCTAATCCTGCGAATGCTACTAATTTTTTAGCAGAACTAAATTGCTTGAAGTTACCTACTATCCCTAGGATTGCTGTAGCTGCATTAAAAGAGATCCCTGGAACACTTAATATAACAGAATCAATTTTTTTTAATATCTCTTTAGATTGAGTTTCTACCAGGTTAATTTGTTTGCTAAATAGTCTGATTTGATTAATAGTCATTTGGATTTGCATAGACAAAATAGGGTCATCTAAGCCAACGGACTCTTTAGCTAGTTGTTTTAATCTTTTAGCTTGTTCTTTGTTTTATTAATTTTCTTCGGCTTTTAGCCAAAGATTTTAAAGCTAATAATTTAATATCTTTTTTCTCTAGAAGTCTATAACCATTGAAAATTAAGCTCTTAGAGATGATAAAAGAATTAATTTTATCAGTTTTAGTTTTTCTTATCCCAGCTTTTCTGATTGCTGATGTTTGTAAAGGATTTATAATTACGACTTTAAAGTCATGTTTAAAGAAAAACTGAGCAAAGACTTCACCGTAATGTGCGGTAGATTCTAAACCAATTAGTAGTTCTTCCTTAGAATAAGATTCTAAGTGTTTTAGTAGAAT
>NBMF01000019.1 GCA_002084825.1 Fusobacteriia bacterium 4572_74 | reverse complement strand
TTACACCTCTATTTTATTTTTTTATTTTTATTAACGTATAACCAAAATCTTTCAGCACTAAGCAAAGAGATAAAGAGTTCAAAACCCATTCCCTTTTGGCGTTTGCCCTTTAGTAAAGGGTAAACTATAGTAGAGCTCCGAAGCGATGCTTTGGTTTCCCTTTATTGAAAGGGAAACCATAAACAACTCATCAAACCCAACTGTCTCTATATCCCTACTACTTAATTCCTTCAACCCTAAAGTCTTGTTTTCCTTAGATTCTGAGTCTATGATTATCTCTTTTTTAGCTCCTAATTTAAACGCTTTTTTCCTGTGTGCATTAGCTGATTTAGGCTCATTCTATCTACTCCGGCACCAAATCCTACTGCTGAAACTTCCTTATCCCCTAATTGTTTAATTAAGTTATCATATCTTCCACCACCTAAGACTGTCCCTTGTGATCCTAATTTTTCAGTTATAATCTCAAATACTGTACTTGAATAATAATCTAGTCCCCTTACTAATCTTGGATTTTCTACATATTCCACAGAAAAAATATCCAAATATTTTTTTACAGCTTCGTAGTGTTCTTTTTCTTCGGCATTTAAATTATCAGGCAACATTGGAGCATCTATTGTCAAATTTTGACAGTTTTTATTTTTACAATCTAGCACTCTCAGTGGATTAGCCTCATATCTAGTCTGACAGTCAACACACAATCCATCTTTTTTAGGAGTAAGATAATTTACTAGAAGTTCTCTATATTTTGCTCTTGTTTCATTTCCTCCTACAGAGTTTATATTTACTTTTAGGTCTTCTATTCCTAATTTCTCCATCAATCTATATCCCATAGATATCACTTCAGCATCTGCCATAGGAGATCCATTTCCTAATATTTCTACACCAATCTGATAAAATTCTCTATATCTTCCTGCCTGGGGTCTCTCATATCTAAACATATTGTTGATATAATAATATTTAGTTAGATCTTCCTTCCCATAGGTTTTATTTTCTAAATATGATCTTACCACTGGGGCTGTTCCTTCCGGTCTTAAAGTGATACTTCTGTTTCCACGGTCAGAGAATGTATACATCTCTTTATCTACGATATCTGTCCCTTCTCCTATCCCTCTTTTGAACAGGTCTGTAGATTCAAATGTAGGAGTTATAATTCTTCCAAAACCATAATTTTCTAATAACTCTTTTGCTGTATCTTCTATAAAGTTAAATTTTAGAGCTTCTACATCATAGATATCTCTAGTTCCTCTCATTGCTTTTATCAACTTCATTCTTTCACCTCACAATTTTATTTAAAATACTTTCCAGCCTTTTAATCTATTATCAATAACTTCTCCTAAACCAACAAATTCTTTATTTACATAGATCCTATATCTGTCGTATTTCCATTTAAAAATAATTTTATCTGTTTTTCGTTTTTTATCTCAATCTTTTCAAAGTCAAAGCTGTCTTCTACACTGGTTACAAATGTCAGATCTCCATTTTCCCCCATCTCTTCCATCTGTTCAATGGTAAATCCGTCTTCTACCAGATATTCTCCAACTTGAGTTCTTCTCAGTCCATTCATATGTCTGATATAAGTCCCCTTAGATACTTCACAATAAAGTTTCCCTATCTGTGTTTTTTCATTAAATTCTATTAACTCTAGCTTTGATATTACTACATCTCTGCTTTTTCTTTCAATTACTATGCCTTCACGTGCCAGTTCATAGAGTCGTTTCCCATTTACTTTTAATGCCGAATACATAGGAGGGACTTGTTTTATCTCTCCTCTAAATTTAGATAATACATTCTTTATCTCTTCACTAGTTACTTTTACATCACTTCTATCTATAACTTCCCCTTCAATGTCGTAGGTATCTGTTTTTGATCCCAAAATAAAATTGGCTATATAGGTCTTTCCCTTGGCCTCTATCACATTAGCTAGCTTAGTAGCTCTTCCAAGACAGATTACAAGTACCCCCGTTGCCAGTGGATCTAAAGTCCCAGTATGCCCTATTTTTTTCATATTTAATATCTTTTTCAATTTTCTAATTACATCAAAGGAAGTATATCCTTTGGGTTTATCTACATTAATTAATCCATTCAATTTTATTCACCCTATATTATTTATTTTCATAACAGTATATCATATTTACTGGCCTTAAACAATCTGAGAAATTCTTATTTGTTACAAATATTACATTATTTCTAAAATTTCTAATATCGCTAATCAAAGTCAAAAAATTTGTCATGAATTACACCAATCCTAATAAACAAAACTATTAAAATTATATATTTATTAGATTATTTCATTTTTTAATTCTTTTAATTTGATTTTTTTCATGTAATTTGTGATTAGTTTTTTGATGATGCCATTTACAGGTATATACTCCATTATTTGTTTTATTTATGATTCAGTTTTAGTTTTGAAATATACTCTTCCACATTATAGTTTACCTCAATTAATTTACTGTCCCCCATTTCAGATTCTATTTTAACTATCCCCAACCCACGGGCAAAATAAATATAATATTCAGACCCATCCTTTCTATACCTTAATTTTATTGTTTCTACCTCTTTTTCCATCAATTCTATCTTTTCATCTACAGATAATATTTTATATGTAGACTTATCATCATTTATCCAAGAGATACCTTTTTTAATAGGTGCTCTGAGTAAGGTCAAATTGTTGTTTGATTTTTCATCTATATAGTTATCTTTTAATTCATCAATTTCCCCTACTCTATATACCAATCTATAACCATCTTCATTTACACGATAAACAGCCACTCCCATCGTAGCAGTATCCAAGTTTTTTTTCTGATAAAATTCACCCTTTATCTTGTCTATTATTTCTACACTTCCTGCCCCTTCAAATCCTCCCTTAAAGATCTTAACCATAGGTTTATTTGGCATATAATCCTTTACTTCTATTTCTTTTGGTTGTTTTGAGTTTATCACATTAAATATTAAAAATATTACCGATAATAAAATTATTATCCTTATAGCTTTTTTATCCAGTTTTTTCCCCATAATTTAGCCTCCATTTTTTATTATCTGGATGCAACGTCACATTGCTTTTATTTTATTCTATTAAAACTGCCCTTTCTTGGCTGTGATTTCAACTTTTCTTTGGCCGGATATCCAAATACCATTCCATGATGCAGTGTATAACCATCTGGAATATCTAATAACTTTGCATATTCCTCATGTTTTTTAGTACTACTTTCAAATAATTTATTTATAAATCCAATCCAGCAACTTCCTATTCCAATACTTTCTGCTACCAATCCCATATTTTGACTTACAGCTCCTAAGTCATCAATCGGCGAGAATCCATCATCACTATAAGAGAGTAAAATTAAAATTGGTGCCCCATAAAATGCATCATATTTATTATTATTAGCCCATCCAAAATAGAGAGGGTCATCAACATCTTTACACACTTCTTTTGTCTCAAAATTTATTTTTTTCATTATTTCTTTATTTTCTACTATCGTAAAATGCCAAGGTTGTCGATTATGCCCACTAGGAGCCCACATTCCAGCCTCTATTATTTCATTTAATTGCTCTTCTGCAATCATCTCTTTTTTATAAGATCTAGTAGTTCTTCTATCCTTAATTATTTGTAAAATTTTATTCATTCTATTCCTCCATTATTTTTTTATAGTATACTATAAATCTTCCAAAAGTTTCAATGATATAGTATCCCAATTTTTAGAAGTCAAGTATATATAGTCCAAATCATATTTTTTATATAACTGTTTTAATTTTTTATTATTTATATCCACAGGAGTTGTATGAAGTAATATCCCTTTTTTCCCACTATGCAGATCTAGATTATCGAGATAATTATTAGGTGATATAAATTTTTCGTAGGTATTTTCAAAAACTATCATAATCACACCATCTTTTAAGAATTTTTCATAATTTTCATCTATATATCCTGCATTGGTGACGATTACCCGATCACCTATATATTTATAGTAATCCTGGTATTTTTTTATCAACTTTTCACAACTATCACCACAACTTCCCATCCCTTCATCCAAAAATATCCCATCTATATTCCATTCATTTTTCCAAATATCTATATCTTTTCTTACTTCCCTTTCATCTCGTTTCCCATAATCAGTGGATACATATCCAATCACTTTCCCACCATTATTTTGTATCTGTTTTATTTTCCCCTCTAACTTTTCAAAATAATATTTATTCTCATCCTTACTTATAGGTCCATTATTTGGATTAACTATTGTTATCACCTTATTTTTATTTGAAAATTTAGCTATATCATCAAAATCGATATTAAATTTCTCTCCTAATGGTATATATGCAGGGATTATATAACTATATTTTTTAGGTTTTAACCAAAATATCATTCCAACACCAAGTATAAAAATAACTGTAAGTAAATTTCTCATTACTTTCCCCCTTACGTTTCCTTATAAAATCACATAATAATTTTATTAATTATCTCATTTTTTTTCATAAAAAAATAGTAGAGATCTCTCCCTACTATTTGTATATACTCTATAATTTTGCTAATCCTTGTTCTAAATCAGCTATAATATCATCTGCATCTTCTAATTCTACAAATATTTTAATCAACTTTGATTTTAATCAGAGATATTATATTCATAAAAAAATTAAGCATTCTTTCCCTCCATTGGTTTCATAAACCAGCGAAATAGAGTATAATTTAATAACTTAATTATTTTTATTTAATAAAAAATTCAAACCTTAGGAGAGCTTATGAGACCTATACAAAAAATACTTTTTATGATAATAACCTCGATCATCTTAATTTCATGTTCTAACAGTAAATATTATACTGTAAAAAAAGGAGACACACTCTATTCAATTTCCAAAAAAAAAGATGTTCCAATCTCAGAATTAAAGGGGATAAATAACCTAGAAAATAACTTATTATACCCCAATCAAAAAATATACTTTAAACCTTCTAAAAATTATAAAGGTAGCTATCACATAGTAAGATTTGGAGATACTCTTTATAGTATTTCAAAAAAATATGATGTAAAAGTAGATAGTTTAAAAAAAATAAATGATTTAAATAGCAATATACTCTATAATGGTAATAAAATATATTTAGGAAAGATGGTAAATAAAAAAAATATAGACTATAACTCAAATTCTATCATAACATATAAAAATAATTCTAAAAGTTCTACTTTAAAAAACTTTGGACAACCATTAAAAATTATGTCAGTAACTAGCCCTTATGGATACAGAGATCATCCTGTTTTAGGTAGACGAATACTGCATACAGGTGTAGATTTAAAGGCTTGTATAAATACTCCTGTCTATTCTCCTTATAGCGGATTAGTTATCTATGCAGGCTGGATGAATGGATATGGAAAAATTATTATTATAAACAATGGAAATAACTATGAAACAAGATTTGCACATTTAAATAGAATCTTAGTAAAAAAAGGGCAGAGAGTGACTAAAGGAAAGGTTATAGCTAAATCTGGAAAAACCGGAAGGGTCACCGGTCCCCACCTACACTATGAGATCAGATACAAAAAACAATCTATGAATCCTATGAAATTATAGTTTTTTATAATTTCTCAAAGTAATCAAAATGAGACTCCTATTGGTGTTGGTCTTGGTTTCAATGCAGATAAAGATATAAATATTGTTATAGAAACAATGCGAGGGCACGATCTTGGACACTTAATTTTTTCTGCTGAAGCCAAAAAGAATACTGGTATTACAGGGGTTATAAAGGGCTTACCCCTGTCAGAATATGTGTAAAAGCAAAAATAACTAAAGAAGAATTATTGGTAGCATTTCTATCATAGTATTGGTATAATAGATAGTGTAATCGTAATATACTTATAAAAAAAGGATGGTAATGATGAAAAAATTATTATTGGCATATTTTTCTGCCACAGGGGCAACTAAAACAGTAGTAGAAGCATTAGCGAAGGGATTTGGAGCTAACGAGATAAGTAAACTTGATTTTACCAGCCCCGATTTTAGAGCTCAAGAAGATATTTTAGTTGATGAAGATACCACTGTTGTTTTTGCTGGCCCAGTATTTGCTGGAAGAATTCAAACAGATGCTATGGATCAATTAAAAAGAATAAAAGGAAACGGAAATGCAATATGTATATGTGTGTATGGTAACAGAGATTTTGATGATGCTCTAATAGAATTATATGATACAGCAATTGATAACGGATTTAATGTTGTTGGTAATGGAGCATTTATAGGAGAACATTCTTTTACACACATTACTGATTTTAATATTGCAAAAAATAGACCAGATGCTAACGACCTTACAATAGCCGAAAACTTTGGAAGAGATATTGTTAAAAAAATTGTTGATGGGAACCTATCAAACATAGAACCAAAAGGTAACAGACCATATAAAGATGGTATGTCATCCTTACTGGTTGCTCCTGATACCCTTGATACTTGTATTAAATGTGGTAAATGTATTACAGTTTGTCCAGTAAATGCGATTAATACAGAGTTTAAATGTAATCCAGATTTATGCATACTTTGCGGTGCCTGTGGGAAAGTTTGCCCGGTAAATGCAAAAGTTTGCACTGTGGAACCTTTAATACAAAAAAGTAAACTTCTATCTACACTAGAAAAACGAGTACCAAAATTATTTATTTAAAATTCAATAAAAATGTCTCGGCCATTTGAGATAGAGGACGATTCTTTACCCACACAACAACAGTTTGAGTTTCTAGTTCACTTTTTTCTATTATAATCGATCTCAAATTCTTATTTGGCATAAGTTTAGCTGCACTTTTAGGTACTATTCCTATCCCCATTCCGGTATATGTCCACAAAAGAATCGATTTACTGTCCTCACCTTCACAAATAATATTGGGCTGAAATCCTACTTGATGGCAGCTAGAAGTGATTAAATTTTCAAATCTTTTATCTAATATTATGGGTTTATCCTTTAATTCTTCTAAAGATATAGATTTTAAAGAACTAGGAAAAAACAGATCCTTTCTAACCACTGCAACCATAGGTTCTTTAGGCATATATATAAGATTAAAATTCTCGGTATTAAATGGTGTTCTAACTATCCCAATCTCAATCATCCCGTTATTTAATAGGTCTAAAATCTTATACGTGTTCCCTTCTTTCATTTGAAAATTAATCTCAGGATATTTCTTATAGAAATCATGAATTTGTTCTGGTAGAAGCATGGCTCCCACAGAAGAAACAAATCCAATGGAAAGTATCCCCTTAACTCCTAAACTTAAATTTTTAATCTCCTTTGTAGAAGTTTCCATAAGTTCAATGATCTGCTTAGCCCGATGCTGTAATAATTTCCCAGCTTCGGTAAGTTTCATTTTACGAGTACTTCTTTCTAGCAATATAACCCCTAATTCTTCTTCTAATAACTTTAGTTGTTGACTGAGTGGAGGTTGGGAAATATATAGTTTTTTTGCTGCTTTAGTTATATTTTTTGCCTCTGCAATGGCTAAAAAATATTTTAATTGTCTGATATCCATATTATTTCTCCCTTCTATAATTTTTTTATTTCCATTTATATCTATATCATATTAATACGATAGCTTTAATATCTTTCTATTTTAAATATATTTTTAGTATAATTATATCAAATAATCAGCGGGATGAAAAGAGGAGGTCAAATAATGGAGATAGTAGGAGTTTTAGGTGGGATGGGACCCATTGCCACAATTGACCTATTAAATAAAATAATAAAATATACTGATGCAAAAAAAGACAGTGAACACATTCATACTTTAGTAGATAGTAATACGGAAATTCCTGATAGAACTGCCTATATTTCGGGGTATGGAGAAGATCCTGAAAAATATCTTGTAGATTCAGCTTTGAAATTAGAAGCTATGGGAGCTAGTTTTATAGTTATGCCATGTAATACTGCTCATTATTTTTATAAAAAAATCAATGAGTCTGTAAATATTCCCTTTATAAATATGATAGATGAAGTAGCCAAAGAATTAAATAGTGTTAAAAAAGTTGGACTTTTGGCAACAAAAGGAACCTATAAGGGACATATCTATGAAAATATATTCAATAAATACGGAATAGATGTAAAAATACCTCCTATAGACATGCAAGAAATCGTAACTGAGCTTATCTATGGGGTGAAAGAAGGTAAGGATGATATAGATCAAATTCCTATAGACAAAGTATTAAATTATTTTTCTAGTTTAGGTATAGATAAGGTCATCTTAGGGTGTACAGAACTCCCGGTAGCTTTTAAAAAATTAAAAATAGAAGGAGAGTTTTTAGATCCTACTAAGATCTTGGCTCTTAGTACCATAAGACTCATGGGGAAAAAAATAAAAGAATTAAGCTAAACTATAAAAAGTCTGTGGAAACTTCCACAGGCTTTTTATAGTTTAATTTATCTTATCAGGGATTTCTCTAATTTCCCCTTCATCTGTTCAAATCCATTTTTTACTGCTTTTTCATAGGCAGCTCCCTTTGAATTTTCATCAATTCCTTCTCCAGTAGCAGTGATTGTGAGTAAATTTTCTACTTTTTTCTTATTGTATAATTCTACTGTAATATTTAATGTCGTTACAAAAGATTCTGGAGTAATCATTTTTTTATTATAAAAAAATGCTGGTTTAATCGATGTATGAGTACTGTTCAACACGACTTTTACTAAGGTATTTACTGTAGAATTATTATCACTACTAATAGCTATTTTATCATTATTTTCACTTGAGATAGATGCCAACATAGAGTAAAAATAATTATCAAAATAGTCTTTGAAATCTTCATCAAATTTTCCACTACTCTTAACATATAAAATATTTACCCCATTATAGAGGCTATCACTGTTAATTTTTTTATCCACCGATTCAAGATCATTTTTTATCTGAGTTTTTGTATATGGTAGGTTATAAATTTTAGTACTCCCTAATATAATGGCCACATTTCTATATGAGTCAAACTCATCATAGCTTTTTAAAGCACTAGTTAAGTAGTTCTTTTTTAGGCTCAAATCTTCTGCTTGAGAAAACTTGGTATAGTTACTGTTGATCAGTCCTCTGAGTTCATTGGCTTTTTTTTCATATAGAGATATCTTTGTTTTATCTAAAATAGCAGTGGCAGTATATTTTGATCTAAACCATTTTTTCTTAACTTTAAAGTCTATACCTAAAAGGTTAGTTTCTGAAATGGTAGATATTCCAGATGAAACCTCTCTATTTGACTGACCGTTAGTCAAACTTTTATTACTAATAAAGTTACTCTTAATGGTCACTTGTATCTGGTCGGATAGATCTGCCAAAGCTTCTTTTTTTGCCATGACTTCACTATTTCCCATTCCTATGCCTTCTAAAGTTTTAGAAAAACTTGAGATGCTCATAAGAATTCCTAAAAGTAATATCATTAATTTTTTCATAAATTATCCTCCTAATTTATTTATATAATTCACTCTTTCGTATCCTCTTCCACTTTTTTCACATCTTGATCCATAACAGGAAGACTCATATTGTTAGAGCTACCAAAATAAGTATTTAATTCTCTTTCAAGTTCAGCCTGTGATGACTCAGCTTTTATTTTTAATTTTAAATTTTCATCTGTATAATTATTTGGATTATTTATAGCCTTAGTTGTACTCTCAATTAGCCTTTCACTGTCTACGGTCATCAAAACATATAACTCATCCTTAGGAGATATCCAAGTCTCCCTTAGAGAGGCTCCCTTCAAATCTATATTGACCAATTCCTTTGTTATATTTTCTGAAAGAGTGTCCACGCTAGTAGATTCACCCACACCTATTTTACTAGTATATGATTTAAATAATCCATTAACTTTAGTTTTAATCTGCCCCGCTAAATCAAGTCTTGCAGTAGCCATAGCTTCCTTTCTAGCAAAATCAAACCCAAGATCTGTCATTTTGGCTGATCCCACACCGGCAATCCCCTTATCATAAGTAGGTTGAATTACCCATTTAGGATATTCTTTTACTTTTTCATAATTTACATTACTACCTAATTCAGGTTTTGTCTCCTTGGCAGTACATCCACCAAATGCTGTAGCAGTCAAAATAGTTAAAATTAAAACAGATTTTTTTATATTCATAATAATGCCTCCTAATTTTTATTATATATATTTAATTATACATATATTTCAAAAAAAATCCTATTAAAATTAAAAAAAATTGTGTAATTCGAATTTAATTTGATATACTTTTATATAATGACTTAATTTACGTAATTTTAAAGTTGTCTATAATAATTTATAGGTTATATACATGAATAATACTGAAAAAATAAAACGTTATATACTTTTAGTTTTATATTTTTAGTATCATCTTTAAAAATTAATTTTTGCACAAGTCTAAAAACAAATAATTTAGGAGGATATAAAAAATGATAGGAATAATTGGTGCTATGCACGAGGAAATAATAGAATTAAAAGATATGATTTTAAATTTAAAAGAAGAAAAAATACTAGATATTACCTTCTTCAAAGGTACTTTAGAAGGGAAAGAGATCGTATTAGTAGAGGGAGGAATAGGTAAAGTAAATTCATCGGTATGTACCACACTATTAATCGATAGATTTAAAGTAGATCAACTTATTTTTACAGGGGTAGCAGGTGGAACTAACCCTAACATAGAGGTAGGAGATATAGTTATCTCAAATGAACTCATCGAACATGATTTTGACTGTACAGCTTTTGGAATGAAACCTGGGGAGATTCCTAGAATGGACACTTCTATCTTTAAATCCAATGAGAAATTAATTGAAATAGCCGAAAAAAGTGCTTTAGAATTATTTGATAAAAAAAATATCTATATAGGTAGAATAGTCAGTGGAGATATATTTGTAGCTGAGCCGAAAAAAATAAATTGGTTGAGAGAAACTTTTAACAGTGAATGTACAGAGATGGAAGGAGCAGCAGTAGCCCATGTTTGCCATTTATTCAAAATTCCATTTGTAATCATAAGATCTATCTCAGATAAAGCAAATGACGATGCTAAAACAGATTTTTGTGAATTTGTAAAATTAGCAGCTAAAAATTCTAAAAACTTAATTGTAGAAATGATGAAAAGATTATAATTTTTAGTAAAAATTAGTTTTATGATGCGAAGAGAAACTATGGATAGTCTAAAAAAGCTTATTTTTACAATGTAAATTATAGAAAATATAAGAATAAAAAAATTTAATTTATAATAAGAAAGGAAGTCAAATTATGAATATAGATAAAACCTTAGAAGAACTTTATTCACTTACCAATATGGGAATAAAATTGGGACTAGATAATATAAAAAACATCTTAAAACTTATGGGGAATCCTCAAAATAACTATAAAATTTTGCACATTGCAGGAACTAATGGGAAAGGTTCTACAGCAAGTATTTTAGAAGCCAGCTTATTAGAGGTAGGCTATAAGGTAGGAAAATATACTTCACCTCATATTGAAAAATTCAATGAACGAATTGTGGTAAATAGAAAACAAATATCTGATGAAAAGATATGCTCCTACTACCAAAAAATAAGAGACTTAATAAAAGTCAATAATTTACACCCCACCTTCTTTGAAATAACTACTGCAATAATGTTTGATTATTTCAAAGATTGTGGCTGTGAATATGTAGTATTAGAGACAGGACTAGGGGGTCGATTTGATGCAACCAATGTCTGTCATCCTGAAATTTCTATAATCACCAATGTATCCATGGATCATATAAATATTTTAGGAGATAATCTGAGTGATATAGCCCGTGAAAAATGTGGTATTATTAAAGATAGTCCTGTAGTTATTGCTGATTCAAAACCAGAATTAATAGCCGCTGTTGAGAAAAAAACTAAAGACTATGTTGATGTGATAAAAAAATATAATAATGTAAAATTTAAACTAACAGAAGATTTTAAAACTAAAATTTATATAGATAATATAGAATTTAACCTATCTCTTTATGGAGAGTATCAAATAAATAATTTTTTAGGAGCATACGAAGCTTTAAAAAAAATAGGTATCTCAGTTCAAAATATACAGAACGCAGTATCAAAAATTTATTGGCCTGGAAGATTTGAAATTTACTCCAAAGAAAATCCACTCATAATATTAGATGGAGCTCATAATGTAGACGCTGCATCTAGATTAAAAGAAAATATTTTATCTAAATATAAAAAGGCAGATATAGTTACTATAGTCTCTATCCTAGAAGATAAAGATAGATATGGGATTTTAAAGGAAATTTCAAAGTTTAGTGATGAGATAATATTTACATCATTAGAAGATTTTCATAGAGGAACTTCGGGGAGTGAATTACTAAATCTAGTACCTAACTTTAAAGATCAAAAAATAGAAGATAACATCATAAAAGCTTTTGATCTAGCTAAAAAAACAAAGAAAATCATCGTTATCTGTGGTTCATTTTATTTGTTGTCAAAATTCAAAAAAATTATTCAAATGAGGTAAAATTATGACAAAAAAACAAATTTTATTTTGGAGATTTATCCTAGCTTTTATTATTGTTTTAGGAGGAGGTTTTATAATTCTAAATATTTTAAAAGATAAAAACATAGACCAAATAATAAAGATAAAAAAAAATATAGATAACAACAAAAATGAAAAAAAAACAATTGAAAAAGAATTAAGTATTAGACCAGACAATTTTTATAAAAAAAAGAAAGATAAAAACTAGCCACAAATGACACCGATATAAAATAGGGGGCATTATGATTAAAAAATTTATAAAATTATCAAAACTGGTAAAGGCTTTTGATTTCACTGTAGTCTACGGAGGGCTTGATAATCTGGAAAGAAAAATATTACTTCCCACAGTACATAGAGTAGGAGCAGAATTAACCGGATTTTTAATTGAAGGGGATGAACTCAATAAACAGCTACATATTCTGGGACCAGAGGAGATGAGATATATCGCTTCTCTCTCCTCCAAAGATAGAAAAGATCGATTAAAAAAATACTTTTCATATAATTTCCCTTGTATCATCGTAGCCTGTGACAAAGAAATTCATCCTGATTTTATAGAATGTGCTATAAAACATAATAAGCCACTCCTAACTACTCCAAGTAAAAGTGCAGCTATTATAAGAAAATTAAAATATTACCTTCAAAGAAAACTGTCTCCTGAAATAAGACTAGAAAACCACATTCTAATCGAAATCCTAGGAATTGGTGTTTTGATAGGTGGCTATGAAGATGCAAAGATTGGATCTACTTTGGAATTAATTGAAAGGGGTCATAAATATATCACCGATGAAAATTTGATTGTAAAAAAAATTGGAAATAATATTCTATTAGGAGAAAATGGTTTTGATAAGAGTAACATACATACACATTTTTATCTGGGAACTGGCAGCGAAAATATAGATATTACCAATAACTATGGGATCATTGCAACTAGACGAACTAAGGAAATAAATCTATATATTAATCTAGAAAAATGGGATAAGATGAAATTTTATGATAGATTAGGAATTGATAAGAAATTTGAAGAGATCTTGGGAGTAAAAATTCCTAAATTAACTCTTCCTGTACGAAGGGGAAGAAATCTAGCTGTAATAATTGAAACAGCAGCTATAAATGAAAGATTTTTAATCTAAAAGTTATTACAGGTGAAGAATTTTTAGAAACAACTTATATAACTAAAACAGCACTTCATAACCCTGCTTTGGCACTTTCTGGATTTTATGAAGTGTTTTATGAAAATGGATCTAAAAGTTTACAAATCTTTTCCCAAGGAGAATTAAATTTTTTAAAGAGTTTAGATAACAATATTAAATCAAAAAATTTAAATAAATTTTTTGATTTTGACTTTCCAGCTATGATCATAGCTGGTGCAGATGAGATTGAAAAATGTTTTATTGACCTATCCAGAGAAAAAAATATTAATCCATAGAGGACATAGATTAATCACAGATGATAAGGTAACTTTCCAAGAACATCCTAGTGGAATGGTAGTAGGGAAAGCCAATAAAATCCCTTATTTTATGGAACTTAGAGGAATTGGGATCATAGATATCAAGGCTCTCTACGGATTGGGATCTGTAAGAAAAGAAAAAAGATTGGATGCAATCATAGAACTAAAGGAATTAAAAAGCGATGACTATTTAACTAAAATGAGCTCTAAAGGAACACAGGTAGAAGTTTTAAACCATCCTGTAGACCATGCAGAACTCTATATAAGTTCTGGAAGAAATGCTGCTACCATGGTAGAAACGACTATCATGAACTTAATAGCTATCAAATATGGTTATGACCCTGCAAAAGCATACAAGGGTAAGATAAGACATAAAGAATTTATATAAAACATAATTAGGGGGCAAAAAGGAAATGAAAAGAAAGGTAAAAACACTGATAATCGATTATTTTGTAATAAATTTAGGACTTATTATAGCTGCAATTGGAATAGGATTATTTATAGTCCCTGCAAAGATAGTCAGCGGTGGAGTAACAGGAATAGCAACAATCCTATATTATACATTTAATCTATCTGTTGGAACTACTATGCTATTTATCAACATTCCACTATTTTTAGTAGGAATTAAAACTTTTGGTAAAGAATATGGTGCTAAAACTTTATTTGGGATCATAATGTTATCATTTTATATAGATCTATTTAGAAAACTTATAGGATTAGATAATGTAATTGATTTTACAAAGGGAAGTAATTTTTTATTGGCACCACTCTTTGGAGGTATTCTATTAGGAATAGGTCTAGGATTAGTTTTAAAATTTGGTGGCAGCACAGGCGGAACCGATATCATAGCTCAGATGGTCAATAAAATCACCAAAATACCAGTAGGTTACTGTATGATGATAAATGATACAATTATTATAATTAGTGGAATAGCTATCTTTGGAATAGAAAAAGGATTATATGCAATCATTGCGATGTTTACAACCAATGTAGTTATCAATAAGATCTTTGAAGGTGTAGGTTATACTAAGATGGTCTATATTATAAGTGATAAATACGAAGTAATAAGAGAAATAATATTAAATGACATTAAAAAAGGTGGAACCGCTATATCAGCCAAGGGACTCTATACAGATGAGAATAAATCAATGATCATGACAGTCTTAAAAAACAAAGAAATCAGAGATCTACAGGCTCTTATAAAACGTGTAGATCAAAATGCATTTATGATCATATCAGAGGTCTATGAAGTGTTAGGTGAAGGGTTTAAGCCACTAGATTAAGCAATATGACGTTGCACCCTAGATAATAATAATAAAACTCTTACAATGGAGGAGAATAATGGACAAGATAATAATAAAAAATATAAAGGCATACGGATATCATGGTGCTTTGACTGAAGAAAATATATTGGGACAGAACTTTTATGCTGATGTAATCCTATATAAACCATTACAGAAAGCAGGTCTCACAGATGATCTGAATAAAAGTATCAGCTATGTAGATATATATTATGATGTTGAAGATATCATAAAGAATAAAAATTTTAAATTAATCGAAGCTTTGGCTGAGATGATTGCTCATACTTTACTAGTAAAATACAGTATCGAAAAAGTAGAAGTAGAGATCAGAAAACCTGGTGTTCCTATAAATGGAAGTTTTGACTATGTAGGAGTAGGAATAACTAGAGAGGCTAAAAACTATGAAATGGAATAGAGTTTATCTGAGTATGGGATCTAATATAGGAAATAAATACTACTATCTTTTAGGAGGTATTTTTACAATATCCCAACTAAAAAAAACTAAGGTTACTGCTATCTCAAAATTTTATTCAACGGATCCAGTAGGGTATTTAGAACAAGATAAGTTTTTAAATTGTGCAATCGAGATAAAAACCCAGCTGCTACCTTATGAACTTTTGAGAGAACTTCAAAAAATAGAGCTGAAGTTAAAGAGAGTACGAAAATTTAGGTGGGGTCCTAGAACCTTGGATGTAGATATTATATTCTATGATAATATTAGGTTAAACAATAAAGATTTGGTTATCCCTCACCCTAGATATAAAGAGAGAAATTTTGTATTGATTCCTCTTTTAGACATTATTAGAGACAAAAAATATATCAGATCTATTATAATTTATAGTGATAAAAGTGTTAGAATAGAAAAAAAAGTAAAACTCCTAATCAGCAGTTGTCTCAATGGGAAAAAAACTTCATATAAAGGTTCTGCTAATAATAATTATATTGTGGCTAAACTCTTAAAGGATAGATTTGAATTTATAGAAACTTGTCCCGAAGTAGAAGGGGGTCTCAGTATCCCACGTTTGCCAGCTGAAAGAAATGGTGATAAAATCATAAATATTGGTGGCATAGATGTCACTGATAAATTTCAACTTGGAGCAGAAAAAGCTCTAGAGAAAGCCTTAAAAAATAATGTAAAACTTGCACTATTAAAAGGAAAAAGTCCATCTTGTGGAATAGATACTATATATGATGGTACTTTCAAGAAAAATATTATTCCTGGAAATGGAATGGCAACAGATAAACTCCTATTAAAAAGAATAAAAATAATCGAGGTGAATAAGGATGAACAATAAGTTTAGTAAAATATTAGAAGTTATAAAAAGAAGTAACAGAATATTGATTACAGGACACACTAGTCCTGATGGAGATGCTATAGGGAGTGGTTTAGCTCTTTTATTAGCTATTAATAAATTAAATGAAACTTTAAAAAAAGAAGCTGAAGGGAAGGATGAAATTTATTTAGATAAAACTTTAAGGTTTATCTTAGAGGATGAAACTCCTAAAAATTTAAAATTTTTGACTCACTCTATTTTAATTGAAGAGTTTGAAAACTATAATTCAAAATATGAATTTGATCTTATGATCTGTCTTGACAGTGGTAATTTTGACAGGATTGGAAAGGTAGGGCAATTAAAGACCGAAGGTACTACAGTTATAAATATCGACCATCATATCAGTAATGATCGGTTCGGCAATTACAACTATATTGAAGATATTTCATCTACTTCAGAAATTTTATACAACTTTATTAAAGAGGCAGGAATAGAATTAGATCATGGGATAGCGGAATCTCTCTATACAGGAATAGTCAATGATACCGGTAATTTCAAACATTCTAACACTACTAAGAAAGTCTTTAAAATAGCTTCTGAACTAGTAGAATACGGAGTAGAACCAAATGAAATTATTAAAAATTTTTTTAACACCAAATCTATGGGAAAATTAAAGTTAACAGGACGGGTTCTGTCTAATTTTAAATTTGCAGATAGTCAGAAATTGGCGTACTATTATATTAGTGAGGCAGAATTGGCTGAATTAGGAGCTACCAAAGACGATACAAGTGGTCTAGGAGAACTCCTACTTTCTTATGAAGATGCTAGCGTATCCCTCTTTCTCAAAGAGGACAAGGGGTATATCAAGGGAAGTTTTAGATCTAAATATACAGTAGATGTAAATGCCTTGGCTGGTATTTTTGGCGGAGGCGGTCACATTAAAGCTGCTGGGTTTAAAACCGATAAAAGTTTCCATGAAATATTAGATATAATAATCAAAAATATGAGTTCAGGAGGAAAGTAATGAAAAAAAAATTATTTATAGTTGCTCTATTAACATTGACATTGGGTGCTTGTTCAAATAGTGGTGTATCCAATGTAAGAAAAGATGATAAAATTCAGAGTATGAGGGAATATGATTCTGTACAGGAAGTCGTATCTCCTAAAAGAAAAGTTGTCATAGCTGAATTTAAAAATCAAACTAGATTTGGCAGCAGAAGATTAGGAAATAATTTAACTGATGTTATCACTACAGAATTGGTAAAAAGTAACAAATTTATTGTTTTAGAACGGGAAGATCTAGCCAAAGTAATGCAGGAGATAAATTTTTCTAATACTTTGGGAGAGGGTCAGCTAGCCTCAGAGAGAAAATTCCAGGATGCAGACTATGTTATAACAGGTGCAATCACCAAATATTCTGTAAATACAACTGGAAATAAAGGTATCGTCTCTAGCAGCAAAACTCAAAGAGCTGAGATCTCATTTGACATGAAGATGATAAATGTAAGAACTGGAGAAATTGTTCTATCTGATCAGGGGGAAGGGGTCTCAGATGTTAAGTACGGCACTACTCTAGGTATAGGAAGCACAGGCGGGTATGATGAAGGTCTAGAACAAGAAGCTTTTAGAGCTGCAGCTATAGATGTTATGGGCAACATTATAAAAACCGTAGATAAAACACCTTGGATGGCAAATGTAGCCAAAGTATCCGGAAATAAACTTTATATCAATGCAGGCAAAAAAAGTAATGTGGAAATAGGTACAAAATTAGGTGTCTATAAGCAGGGAGAAAAAATCGAATTCAACGGTAAATTCTTAGGATTTGAAGAGAATAAAGTAGGAGAAGCAAAGGTGGTTGATTATTTGGGTGAAGATGCTGCTATCTTAGAATACAAAGGGGAAGCTTTCACCATTCCTGGCATAGTAAAGTTGATGAAATAATATGAATAAGTATAAGTTATTTTTATTATTTATTCTCTTAATATTTATAGGTTGTACACCAAAGGAAAATTTTGTGTTAAAGGCTACTCCCTCGATATCACCAGCTAAATTAGCAATTTTACCCATCAATAATAAGACAAACGATGTAGCTGGAGGATTTGTCTTTCGGGAGATAGTTTATAATAATTTTGAACAGAATAATCATGGATATGATATCCAAAATATAGAAAGAACGGATAAACTCCTAAATGAAGCAGGAATAACAGATGGGGGACAATTAAAATTTCTGAGACCCATTGAACTATCTGAGATCTTAGGAGTGGATGGCCTCCTTTATATAAATTTAGATGAGTTAGATTTTATGACCTATCCCTACTATCACACTCGATCTGTCAAGGGGACTTTTCTACTCTATAATTTTGAAAAATTAGTATGGGTAAAACCCATCAGAGTCGCTATAAAATATTTTGGTATCAGCTCAGCACTGGATACTATAAGTGGTGCAATAAATGGAAACTCTGATCAATTAAATGATGGAATGACTCAAGCAGGAGTAGATATAGCTATCCATCAAGGGATAAAATATACTACTATTGCAGGATTTGATCATGAATTAGCCCCAGAGATGGCCTTGGTGAGTAAAAAGTTATCTAGTATTATTCCAAAGGGAAGCCGGAATAATCTTCCTTATGTAAAAAAAAGTGAAGATGAGATAAAATATCTTCGAGATAAAATAAGTAATAAAGAATCTATAGTCACCGATGAGATGTATATAGAGGAGAAGGAAAAAACCGAGGTGTTGGAAGAAATCATTCCAATATTAAATTAAAGAGGAAGTGACAATATGAGCGATATTATTTTTATAAAGCCCAAAAGTTTTGAAGATTCTAAAAGAATAGTAAATTATATTGTAGAAGATAAAATTTTACATATCAATTTAACTTCATCAGATAAGAAGATGTTCCAAAGAATATTAGATTTTATAAGTGGAGCCATCTACCTAAAAGATGCAAAATTATTGAATCCAGCAGAAAACATATACCTTTCTATACCCAAAGAAACTTCATTTTCTTGGGGTGAAGAGGATAGAGAAAGCAAAAATAAAGCTAACTTAGTCGATCTAAGATATGATGAAGAAGAAGAAATAAAAATAGTATTTTTTAAAATAAAGAAATAGGGAGTAATTTATGTATAAAAAAAATAAACCATATATCTTGGTATTTGGAGCATCAGTTGTAGACATATTTGGAATTTGTAACATTGGAGTAAAATATAGAGTAAAAGACTCAAATTCTGGTAAAGTTAGGATGGCCTTTGGTGGTGTTTCTAGAAACATTGCAGAAAATATGGCTAGAATTGGTCTAAATACTAAATTTATTTCTATCTTAGGAGATGATGAAAAAGGTCGTGCTATGTTAGATCATTCAGAACTAATAGGATATGATATGGAAGATTCTCTTGTCTTAGAAGGGGGAAGAACACCGAGTTATTTGGCTATATTAGATCAATTTGGAGAGATGGTTTCAGCAGTAGCTGATATGGAAAGTATCAGTGCTATGAATACTGATTTCATAGATTCTAAATCTCACTTAATTGAAAATGCTAAATACACATTTTTAGATACTGATGACCCTGAAAATTTAGAATATATCCTAAAAAAGTTTACTGGTAAAACTAAATTCATCTTAGATCCAGTATCTTCTGAAAAAGCTAGTAAAATAAAACATTTAATTGGTTATTTTCATACAATAAAACCAAATAAAAATGAAGCTGAAATCTTAGCTGGATTTTGTATAGATACAGATGAAGATTTAAAGAGAGCCGGAAAATATTTTTTAAGCTTAGGTGTAAAAAAAGTATTTATAAGTTTAGATGCTAATGGGGTATATTATACTGATGGAATATCTAGTGGAAAGATTAAAGCTTGTGATGTAGTTGTTAAAAATGTAACAGGAGCAGGAGATTCATTTGTAGCCGGTCTAGGATTTGGATATATAAATGATATGGATATAGAAGAAATTGTAAAATTTTCTATGGCTATGTCTATAATTACTATTTCCTACGAAGGAACTATCCATCCTGATATAGATCTTATAAAAATTGCTAAAACTATGAGAGAAGTTTCATGGGAAGAAAAAATCATCTAAAAAAAATGCATGAATTAAAGATTAAAAAAAGAAGGAAATTCTAAATATACTATAATCTGTAGAACTTGGATAGATATAGATACACAAAATTAGTATAATACCCAGTCTACCTAAAACATAGATAAAATTTTACAAAAGCAGGTTTTATAAACCTGCTTTTGTTATTTGAAAATTCAGTGAATTTTTTAGTAATTAAGAGAAGAATTAAATACATAAAAATATTTACATAACTATCTAAATTATATAATATCTTCTGCTATTTTTATTGCACTTTCTATAAATCCAGGACAAAGTTTTTCTCCGAGTTCTTTTTCTTTTATAATTTTAGCTCCCTCTTCTGTAGATTTATCATAGCCTAAAAGACCTTTACATGTACATGAACCATGTTTTTCAATAAATTCATTCATAAATTTATTTACAGATTTTTTTACTTTTTCTTTGCTTTCTAAATTTTCCCAATCAGCAGATCCATGTTTAAGACTAATTGCCATACAAGCACCACTGACAGCACCGCATACCTCTGCTTTAGTCATTCCTCCTCCAAATCCCGATGAGATTTTAAGAGCTGTGTCCATATTTAAATTTAATTCCTCTGCAAATGCATTTATTATAACCTGACAACAATTATAATTTCCAAAATTTTCTAAAGCTTTTTCTGTTTTTGTCATTTTTTTCACTCCTTTATTTTAGTTTAGTTGTGTATCATAAAAGTAATTAAAATAATTAAAAAATCATATCTAAAACAAAGTATTAATTAAATTACCATACAAAAAATATATTAACTAATAATATATACCTCAAACTGCTATTAAAAGCAACCGACTTTATAAAATAATTTTATTTTTAATCAATTAAAGTTATTTTCAGATTATATTTTGTTTCTTTAAAAAAATTCTTCTAATCTAAATGTTTTTTACCCCATATATTCAGGACATCAAATACACCTTTCAATTCCTTTACTTTATCAGAGATGTTTGTACCTTTATCTACATACTGGAACATGATCTATGGAGCTCAACCTGGAGAGGTATTACAGGATGATGAAGAATCCCAGACCGTGAGAGTTCTTGCCAAAAACATGGCATTTTTTTTTAGAAAAATCTTAAAATACCTATAATTATCATAAAATGTATACTTTACCAATTTATTTCTAAGCCTACTCCTACTTCTTTTAGAGGTAAAACTTTATTTATTTCTGCCCTAACAGCAAATGAAGTACAATGGCAAGGATATAATTCCTTTAAATTATTCTCTTTCAAATAATCAATAGTTTTATTAACCTGTTCATCTACTTCAAATAAATGAAATCCTCCTATAACTCCTAATACCCTCTCATCTTTACATACTTTTTTTGCATATTCTATTATATTACATATCCCACTATGAGAACATCCAGTAATAATATAAATACCCTTTTCATTTTTATATACAAGGGCAGTATCATCCATTAGGTAATCATCCTCTAAATTTCCATCAACAGTTTGTGTACCGATAGCTTTTCGAGTTTCAAAATCATTCATTTGAGGTATCTCTCCTAAAAAGGTTATATTTTTACTGACTTTCATAGGATCTTTTGAAAAAATTAAATTACATTTTTTTTCTAGTTCATCCTGTAAAATAGGAGAACAAATTTTTAAACCCTCAAATTTCTTTTCATTAAATGCATCTGGATGAGCAACAATAGAAATATCTTTTTTATGTTTTTTTTCAAAATAGTATTTTAATCCCCTTGTATGATCATCGTGACCATGTGAAATAACAATAGTACTTATCTTTTCTAAATCTATACCTAGTGCAGTCGAATTTTTTAAAAATAAATCAGAATATCCTACATCCAACAGTAAGCTAGTATCCTCATCTTCAATATAATACGAAACAGCAGGTTCTCCACAATAATATTGGTCAATATATGTGTTGTTATCTACTAAAACTTTTAGTTTCATCTTTTTGCCTCCTTAAATATTCATAAACTTTATACAATTTATTTAAATTATATATAATTTAAATAAATTTATCAATAAAAATTATATAAAAGGGAACTCTTATGACCATTCCAAAAAATTTAATCTATAGATATTTATTTATTTATTTTCTATAAAGGGTTGTTTTATCATATATGAAAAATGCTGATATTTATCTTCGGTATATCCAGGTATTCCATACTTAGATGTAGATATCTCCCCTTGAGGAAAAAAAGTTCCAAAAATTTTATCCCAAATAATTAAAAAAGATGAAAAATTAGAATTTGTTTCCTTCCACTTTAGAGAATGATGAATTCTATGAATATAAGGAGTCACGATAATCTTAGAAAGAAAGATATCCAAACTCTTATATATCCTAATATTACTGTGATGAAAATATACATTAGTATTAAATATCACATCATAGAGCAACAGAGCTTCTACAGGTATTCCTAATAAAAAAAGAAAAGGAAACTTAAAAAGATGCCCCATGAGTACTTCTAAAAAATGAAATCTAAGGGCAGACGAAACATTAAGTAACTTATCTGTATGATGAATACTATGAAACCTCCATAAAAAGGAAACTTTGTGAACTAAACGATGCCACCAATAGTTTATACAGTCTAAAAAAATAACTCCTAAGATAAGTTTAAATTTAAAGCCCAAGGAGGACATATTTATCGCTCCCACTTCCATACTCTCAAGATATTTAACAAAGGCATAAACTGTAAATAATGCAAAAGATCTTCCAATAAATAAATTAAATACACCAAGACCAATGTTAACAATTTGCATACCTTATAAATTCCGTCATCGGATGCTATGTCATTTATATAGTTTACGAGTTTCTACATTAATCTCCTCCTGTTAATCCTTAATATTAAATTCCACTTTTTTTTAATTGATACTTCTCAAATTATTTATTCTCCTAAA
Source organism: Fusobacteriia bacterium 4572_74 (assembly GCA_002084825.1). Taxonomy (GTDB): domain Bacteria; phylum Fusobacteriota; class Fusobacteriia; order Fusobacteriales; family Fusobacteriaceae; genus Psychrilyobacter. The sequence continues at coordinate 1,764 of NBMF01000019.1, read as the reverse complement.
AAATTATTTAATACAAAAGAAATACAAAAAATTTGCCACCAATCTACACAAATTTATAAACTTCTGCTGCTACAGCACAGGAGCTTTTTAAACTTATTTTTGACACAGATAAAAACATTTTTTCTTCATACCTTCTGTGTCCAATTTTTCTTTTTTATCAGTGAAGATTGGTGTTCATTGGTGGCTAATCTTTTCTTAGTCTTAAAAATAAAAATCTGTGATTATCATAGATTCTTCCATGTATGTCATAGACATCTGCGATCTATTGCCTTTTTGTATCCATTAGCGTAATTCGCGGCTAGTTTTTAATTATTTCTCTGGGTAACTCTTTTTGCCACTGTGGATCTCTGTGTCCAAGAGTTTTCATCCATTGTTAATTATACATTTTCAATTATTCTCTCTCATTTCCCTCCTAAGACCTTTTTAAAACTTTCCCTTGTAATTACACCCCCATAATCGATATACGTCAAATAAGAAAGCCACAAATCCATTGGTACTATTGGGATTGAGAGCATGTTTTTAGATTTGTGTAACCAGTGGACAAAACGTCTAACGAGAAGACATTTTGTCTTCCTGATGGACGTTTTTGGGCTATAAATAGAGGTTAAATTACTATAAATTACAGTGATTTATATTCTCTCAACGCAGAGATACTGAAGACAATGAAATCTAAAAAAGATGACTCCTGTAGAATACAGAAATCACCTTTTGATTGTTTAAATTTTTACCTCTCTTTTTTCTATAAATATCTGTCAATCTCTGCCTGTAATTTTTTTAGCGCCATAGCTCTATGACTGATTTTTTTCTTTATCTCTGGAATTTCAGCAAAAGTTTTACCATATTTTTCAATATAGAAATGAGGATCGTATCCAAACCCATCTGTTCCTCCTGGCTTTTCTACTATTACTCCTTCTACCTCTCCTCTAAAACTATGGTATTCACCATTTGGTTTTGCAAGAGTTATGACACACACGAATTTAGCCCTTTTATCCTCTTTCCCCTTTAATTCCTGGATCAATTTAATATTATTTGTCTTATCGGTAGTGTTTTCTCCTGAATATCTAGCTGAGTATATCCCAGGAGCTCCTCCTAAAGCCTCTACACATAATCCGCTGTCATCTGCAATAACTGGCATACCTACAACTTTAGCTATCTCTAAAGCTTTCTTTTGACTATTTCCTTCAAAGGTATCTCTATCCTCTAACACCTCTGGAATTGTATATCCATCGTTTATGGAAAGGATCTCATACCCTTCTAAAATTTCAGATATCTCCTTTATTTTTTTCTTGTTTCCTGTAGCTAAAAATAATTTTTTCATTTTTTTCTCCTTGTTTATATTTTACTCATCTTTATTAGCATTTATAAGGCACCAAATAAAAAGCACTCCTAACCAAAATAATATTGCTATTTCTCTAGTATTAAATATAATTATCACCTCTTTACTTATCAATATTCACAACTTGATAGCTCCTCTAATAAATTAATATCATTTAATTTATTTTACTCTGCTATTTATCAAAATTTAAGCAAATTTTTATCATTTAAATCATATTTTATATTATACCGCATGAATGGACCATATATAAATAAAAAATCAATCTAGTCAAAAAAAATCTCCTACAAATTAATGCAGAAGATTTAAATTTTCATCTCTCTCTATGCCTTCTCTATTGCTTCATTCTGCATCTCAAATAATTCTTTGATCCCTTTTTCAGCTAGATCCAATAGACCATTTAATTCTTTTCTTGTAAATGTAGTTTCCTC
>NBMF01000018.1 GCA_002084825.1 Fusobacteriia bacterium 4572_74 | reverse complement strand
ATTCCTAAGAATCTTTATATATGGGCAACTATGAACAGTGCAGACCAGGGAGTGTATCCTATGGACAGTGCATTTAAAAGAAGATGGCATTTTGAGCACATAGGGTTAGATGAAAACGAAAATAAATTTGGGGATAAAGATAAAACTTATGAACTTACATATCAGCAAGAATCTGAGACTGAAGGGGCCGAAAAGAAAACTATCCTATGGAATGAGTTTAGAAAAATAATTAATGAAAATTTACTTAGGGATAATGTTTCAGAAGATAGACTGTTAGCACCATTCTTTATAAAAGAAAATAATTTTAAATTGAAAGAAAATAATATTTATGAATTAAATGAAGGAGTCTTTAAAAATAAAATATTGATGTATCTATTTGATGATGTATTAAGGCATAAAAGAAAAAATATTTTATTTGATGAAAATATTAAAAGTTTCTCCCAGTTAATAAAAGCTTGTGAAGATGGGAAAGTTATATTTAGTAAGGAAATAATAGAAAAATTAGATATAAAAAAAATAATCAAAGAAGTAATAGCTAAAATTGTATCAAAAGAGGATTAATCATGGAGATAAAATATTTTCAGGAATTAAAAAGATATAGTTCATATGAAATAAACAGTATTTTAGGAGAAAAATTTAAAAATCATATACAGGAATTGAGTTTAAAAGAAATCTATAAACAAGATTCTAATGGAGAATTTTATTTTAAATATGTAGGATTGATATGTGTAGAAGATTTAATTATAGCTGTACTGCCTAAATATTTAGAGGTATCCACTAGTGAGATAAATGAAGACAACCTCTCTCGAACTATGAGAGCCCTAAAAAGATATAATCGAGTGTCTATCGATGAACAGTTGGAAACTTTAGGTAGTCAGGAAGAGAAGTATAAGTTTAATAATATGTTTTCAATTATAGATTTTATATTCAAAGATTATATTGAGTATAATATCTATGAAAATCATATAAAAAAATATGAGTTAAATGGTGAGGGTGAAATTAACTGGGAATATACCATCGAAACGCAAAATACACATCTAAGCAATAAAAGGCCAGTATATTTAAATTACTGGACAAATGATAGCGAATCCAACGATGGTGATTTCATTAGGAGTCTTCATAAACATATTTTAAATCTTTGTGTGGACAGAATAACTAAATCGGAGATTCAAAAGATTACTCAAATTTTAGAAGTTCCTGAAATTTCTTTTATAGTGGAAGAAGAAAGATTAGGAGAGCTAGAATATCAAATAAAGATGATAGATAACGAGTTAAAAATACAATATGGCGAAAGAAAAATAAGATTATTGAAAGCCATGAAACTATTTTTAAATAACCATAACTATGAAGCAGATGAAAATTTACTGCTCTTAGGAACTCCTACTTTTCATACTGTCTGGGAAAAAGCCTGTGGTGATGTTTTGGGTAATGAATATAACAACGATAGCCAACATCATAAAATCATCTCTGAAAAAACTAAGGCTCATTGGAAAGATTTAAAAGATTATAAAAGTTCTGCCATGAGACCTGATATTGTGTATAAAACTAAAGACGTTTTTTATATAGTGGATGCTAAATATTATACAGAAGAAGGAATTAAAGGTTTAGCAGTTCAAGATATAGCTAAACAATATATGTATCACCAAGCTTTGGAAAATAAGGAAGAGGATAGAAAATATAGAAATATCTTTATCTCTCCAGGAAATGAGGATAAAAAATTCTCTGAGATAACAATGCCTTTATTTAAGGGTAAAATTATATATTCTGTTATAGTGGATGGTAATAAACTTTTGAAAAGTTATATAGATGGAAAGAGAGAAAAGGAAGAGTATCTATTAGATCTATGCAGCGAAAACCTCTAAAATACCCCATGAAATTCATGCTAAATAGCTATAAATAGGGGTTAATATGAATTTTTTTAAAGGGGAATAAAACCACCTTCTAATTTGCCTTTTAAGGTGCCTTCATAATGTTCCTTTTATAATTGTATGGGATTGTGTGGAAAAATGCGAGAAAAGAGCTCTGTTAAAGGCTTTTTTTCGTTGGTATTATTGGGGTTGAGAGGTGATGTTTGTGGAAAACTATTTTTGGATCTAAAATCAATAAAAATCGTTTTTAAAATATTATAATGAAACAATGAGTTCGTATATGGAACTAAAAAAAGGTTATATAATAAAAAAATATAGCTTTTTTTTAGTTGAAAGTAATGTTTATAACTAATGTGTATTTCAAAGCAGATACTTATTCTGCACTTACTACATCTCGGATATATCAAAATAAAAGATCCCATAGGGAGGCAGTTGAAATTTTAAAAAAAGTTTCCGGTACTCAATTAGATAGTGAGATAGTGGATATATTGATTAAAATAGAGAATAAAAAAATGGAAGAAATATTTATAAAATCAGGATTTAATATTAATCAGGACGACTATGATAAAATATTAGTTAAATAAAAAAAACTCTCTAAGTAAATATAAAGAAGTTGTATTTTATGACTTTAAAATATTTATTTGAGAGTTTTTGAAAAATTAAAAAGATTTAAAATACTAAAAGCCGGCGGATTTGTCGGCTTTTAATTTAAAATTTATTTTTGTTTTTTTACCAGTAAGAAATAATACATAGCAGGAAGAATTAATCCTCCAGAAAGAGCATTTCCAATGGTAACAGGAATAATGTTATTCATAAACATCTCTCCTAAAGTATAATTTGCTCCTAATATCTTTCCTAAACTTAGAACATACATATTAGCAACTACATGCTGAAATCCACAGAGTACAAATAACATAACTGGAAACCAGACACCTATAACTTTAGAAATAAGATCTTTTCCAGACATAGCCATCCAAGCACCTAAGGCTACTAAAACATTACATAAAAATCCACTGGCTACAGCTTCATAAAATCCTAAAACTACTTTATGTTCTGCCATATGAACAGCTACAGAATGGATTGCTTCGGGCTTATATATTCCTGCTGTGATAGCTAATATAGCTGCTACTATAGAACCTGTAAAATTTCCTAACCATACAAAGGTCCAATTCCTAAATAAATTTTTCAAACTTATTTTTTTATCGAATAGTGCAAGGGTTACTAAGTTGTTGCTGGTAAATAATGAACCTCCTACAATCATGCATAACATTATACCAACCGGGAAAACACTGGCTCCTAAAAAGCTAGCCAATCCTGTATCTATTCTGGTTCTCATAGTTTGAGTAACAGTCATATATCCCATATATCCCAAAGCAATAAAAAATCCACCTAAAATACCAAATAAAAATATATTAATATTTTTACTATTTGCCTTTTTAATTCCCATCTTAACAACATTGTTTGCTGTTTCATAATTATCGTACATGTTTTCTTTACACATAGTATACCTTCCTTTTTAAATTACTAAATTTGAACACAGTTAAGATTGTATCATAAACAAAAAAAAACTAAAGTATTTTTTTTACTTAATTTTTAAAAAAAAGATAAAAAAATTGGAAAAACATAAAAAAAGTACTAATATAGTAGTGTACAAAATTTAAAATTTTAGGAGGTTAAGGGTATGTTGAAGCAAGTAATACAATGTGTACCTAATTTTAGTGAGGGAAAAGATTTAGAAAAGATAGAAAAAATAATTGCTCCTCTAAAAAATAGAGAAGGGGTAAAGCTCCTCAGTGTAGAACCTGATAAAGATTATAATAGAACAGTTGTAAATATAATTGGAGAGCCGTTAAAAGTATTGGAAGCGGTGTATGAGACAATAGGAATTGCAACACAATTAATAGATTTAAATGTTCACAAGGGAGAGCACTCTAGGATGGGAGCTACAGATGTAGTCCCTTTTATACCCATTAAAAATATAGAGATGGAGGAGTGTATAGAGTTAGCTGTAACATTGGGAAAACGAATAGCCGATAATTATAAGGTTCCAGTATTTTTATATGAGGAAGCAGCTACCTGTAAGGAAAGGGTTAACCTCGCCACTATAAGAAAGGGGCAGTTTGAAGGGATGATAGAAAAACTCAAAGACCCTCAATGGAAACCAGATTTTGGTGAATCTGTACCACATAGAACAGCAGGAGTAGTAGGAGTTGGAGCCCGACTTCCTCTGATAGCTTTTAATATAAACTTAGGAACGACAGATGTAAATATAGCCAAAAATATTGCTAAGGCAATCAGACATTCTAGCGGTGGATTTAGATATATAAAAGCTGGCCCGGCAGAATTAAAAGAAAAAGGTATAGTACAGGTAACTATGAATGTAGTAAACTATAAAAAAACACCACTTTATAGAGTTTTTGAGACTGTGAAGATGGAGGCCAAAAGGTATGGAGTCCCGGTATTAGGCAGTGAGATCATAGGGAGTGCACCTATGGAAGCTCTTGTTATGAGTGTGGAATATTATTTAGGCTTAGATGGCTTTTCAATGGAAAAGGTTTTGGAATTTAATTTATAAAAAAAATATTTGAATTTAATTAATTATTTGCTATTGATTATAAAATCCTATTGAAAGTTGTATTGAGGGGGAAAATTAAGATGTATGCGGAGTTAATCATAAAAAATATAGGCAATTTAATTACTATGGGAGAGGGAGATAAACCCAGAGCCGGAAAAGAAATGGGTGAAGTTGAGATAATAAAAGATGGATATATAGTAATAAAAGATGGAAGATTTTTAGAGATAGGATCAGGAGAAATAGATGAAATATATATTGGGAACACAACTCTGATAAAGGATGCCATGGGGCTGACTGTAACTCCTGGATTAATCGATCCACATACACATCTAGTTCATGGAGGAAGCCGTGAAAATGAATTCTCTAAAAAATTAGAAGGTGTTCCCTATATGGATATCTTAAAAGCTGGAGGAGGAATTTTAAGTACAGTGAATTCCACAAGACAGGCTAGTTTTGAAGAATTATATATAAAAGCTAAAAAAAGTTTGGATATTATGTTATCTTTTGGTGTAACCACTGTAGAAGCTAAGAGTGGATATGGGCTAGATATCGAAACTGAACTAAAACAATTAGAAGTTGTAAAAAAATTAAATGAAGATCATCCTATAGACTTGGTGTCAACATACTTAGGAGCTCATGCTGTACCACCTGAATATATAGAAAAAAAAGAAGACTTTGTTCGTGAGATAATAGGGGCATTGCCCATGATCAAAGAGAAACAGTTAGCAGAGTTTTGTGACGTTTTTTGTGAAGAGGGTGCCTTTTCAATAGAGGAAACTAGAAAAATATTAAGTGCTGCTAAAAAACTTGGATTTAAACTAAAGATCCATGCAGATGAAATTGTAACCTTAGGGGGAGCAGAATTATCAGCAGAGTTAGGAGCAGTTTCTGCTGATCATCTTATGGCAGCCAGTGAAAAAGGAATGGAAGATATGGCTGATGTTGGTGTAATAGCTGATATTTTACCTACAACTTCATTTAATTTAAACAAAGACTATGCATGTGCTCGGTTGATGATAGAAAAAGGTGTGGCAGTAGCTTTGTCTACAGACTATAATCCAGGGAGTTCTCCTACAGAAAATTTACAGCTAGCAATGCAATTAGGATCATTGAAATTAAAGATGACTCCTAAAGAGGTTATTACTGCAGTTACTGTCAATTCTGCTTATTCAGTGGACAGAGGAAAGGAAGTTGGAAGTATTACAAAAGGGAAGAGGGCAGATTTTGTGATTTTTGATACACCGAACCTTGAATATATAATGTATCATTTTGGGGTCAACCATACCAAGGATGTGTATAAAAATGGAATTCAGGTGGTATTGGATGGGAAAGTGATATATTGAGTTAAAAGCAGAGCCATGAATTATATAAGTAAAACACGGAGAGAAGATAAAACATGATTAGGAGATCTGAAGAGATTTCAGAGATGACTATACATTAAAAATTATTAATTTGCCGTAGGCGATAGGGGGATATAAATATGAGTTATTTAAATATAGAATTAGGGGACTTTATAGATGTGGTGGATTCAAATTCAACAGCACCAGGAGGTGGGAGTGTAGCGGCACTTTCTTCATCATTGGGAATAGCACTGTCTCGTATGATGGCATCATTAGTTATAGACAAGAAAAAATATAGAGAATTTGATGATATGGTTAAGGAGGAGTTTTTAACAAAATACAGAAGGCTTTTAAAAATAAGAAAAAGAGTAGAAATATTAATAGATGAGGATACTAAATCTTTTAACGAGCTTATGGAAACATATAAGTTACCAAAGGATACCGATGAAAAGATAGCGGTTAGAAGTGAGAAAATTCAAAATGCTACTTTAAAAGCTACGGAAGTTCCCTATGAAATAGCAAAAACTTCTTTAGAGGCTATGGAACTACTGCCGTTTTTTTCTGAATATGGAAATCTAAATGCAATAACAGATCTAGGTGTAGGAGCTATGCTTTTAGAAACAGGTATCAGAGGAGCTATACTCAATGTAAAGGTAAATTTAGGGAATTTAAAAGATCAAAAAAAAGTAGATAGATTTAAGAAGAATTATGAAAGAATTGAGGAGGAATCTATAATCCTAAAGGAAGCAATTATGGATTATGTAAATAAAAAAATTAAGTTATAAAAAGGAGAAAGAACATGAAATATATTGAAAACTATATGTTAGAAAAATTAGTGGAAATATTGAATATCCCCAGTCCTAGTGGCGATACTGAAAAGGGAATAGCGGTATGCAAGGAGGAGTTTGAAAGATTAGGAGTAAAAACGGAAATAACTCTTAAAGGAGCCTTGAAAGCAATTCTTCCCGGGAAAAAAGAGGAGAGCAGAATAATTGCAGCCCATATTGATACCCTAGGGGGAATGGTAAAGGAAATTACATCTAATGGTTATTTGAAGTTAACTCAGATCGGTGGATATGCCTGGAATTCTGTAGATGGAGAATACTGTACTATATCTACTATGAATGGCAAAAAAATCAGAGGGACTATCTTATTTGAAAAATCATCTGTACATAACTATGGAGATATTCCTAGAACAGATAAAAGAACAGAGGATAATATGGTAGTCAGATTGGATGAATTAGTAGAAAATGCAGAGGATATAAAAAAATTGGGAATAAATGTAGGAGATTTTGTATATTTAGATCCTAGAGTAGAAGTGACTCAGTCTGGATTTATAAAGAGTCGTCATTTGGATAATAAAGCAGGAGTTGTCATAATATTAGGAGTTTGTAAATACCTTATAGAAAATGAAATAATTCCAGATTATACTTTAGAATTTTTTATATCTAATTATGAGGAAGTTGGTCACGGTGCTTCAGGAATAGCTACACCATTGACCCATGAAATATTGGCTATAGATATGGCATCCCCAGGAATTGGTCAGACTTCTAAAGAAAATAAAGTAACTATCTGTGCTAAGGATTCTTCAGGCCCTTATGATTTGGAGATGAAAAAACGTCTGGTAAAATTATGTTGTGATGAAAAGATTGATTATGTTATAGATATTTATAAATACTATGGTTCAGATGCCAGTGCACTTTTACGTGGAGGAGCACAAGTTAAACATGCTCTTATTGGTCCTGGAGTAGATTCGTCTCATGCATATGAGAGGACACATGTGGATGGGCTTTTAAACACAGCTAAGTTAGTAATTGAATACTGTAAATAAAAATATTTAGAAAAGAAAAAACATAAATTTTTGATGAAAATCAAAAATTTATGTTTTTTTAAATTGTATTATCTTTATAGTTTATATTAATGTTTGTTTTTTATAACTATAGCTTTTTTATTCAAAAAACTATCAACAATTTTTTTTCTTCCAGAATTTAGGAGTCTTTGGATTGTTCCGCGGGAAATATCCATCAATGCACTGGCTTCAATTTGACTTAATCCTTCATAGTCGCAAATTCTAATGGCTTCAAATTCATCAGCCTCTATATTATTTATTGTAATATCTTTCATAGTGATACCTCTTGGCTTATATACAATTTCATTTTCTAAAAATCGGCAATACCTTTTCTTTTTACCCCTCATAATCCCCTCCAATTTTGTGTATATATACGTTTAAATTTTAATATATTTTGAAAAATTTGTCAATGGATTTTATTTAAGTTGCATTTTGGATATAAATTGAGTAAACTGTATTTAAAGAGAATTAGTGCACATAAATAATTAATTAGGGTAGGTGAAGAATGGAAAAAAAGTACTATGAGTTGTTATCGAATAAATATAAAAATATAGGTGAAGTCACAAGTGAAATTATTAATTTAGAAGCTATACTAAATCTTCCCAAGGGGACAGAACATTATATTACAGATCTTCATGGGGAATATCATGCATTCAGGCATCTGGTGAAAACAGCCTCTGGCAGTTTAAAAATAAAGATAGATGAGATTTTTGGAGACATACTTTCCTTAGAAGAAAAACATAATTTTTCTAAATTAATATTTTATCCTGAAAAAATATTAGAAGGATTAAAATTAAATGAATATGAAAAAGCTCATTGGTACAGGGTATCTATAAAGAGAATTTTGTCTATATTTCGATTAGTGTCGTCTAAATATACAAGATCTAAAGTAAGGAAGGCATTACCCAGTGAATACGCCTATATATTGGAGGAGTTTTTGACATTAAACAGCAAGGATTTCAATAAGGAAGAATATTATTCTCAGATTATATCTACAGTAATAGAATTAGAGATAGCAGATGACTTTATCATAAAAACTGTTCATTTAATCCAGCAGCTGTCGGTAGATAAATTGCATATTTTAGGAGATATATATGATAGAGGGGCAGATCCACACAAGATAATGGATAATCTTATAGGACATCACGACTGCGATATTCAATGGGGAAATCACGATATATTATGGGTTGGGGCATCTAAGGGTCAACTTGCTTGCGTAGCGAATGTACTACGTATCTCACTCCGGTACAGTAATTTAAAAACTCTGGAGGAGGGATATGGGATAAACTTGCTGCCTTTAGGTAGATTTGCCATGGAAACTTATGGTGGAGACCCGTGTAAAGAATTTTTGCCAATAGCCAATAGTGATGAATTATTTAATGATAAGGAACAGTATGTAAGGGGGCAGATGCATAAAGCTATAGCTATTATGCAATTTAAATTAGAAGCTCAGGTTATTAAAAAAAGACCGGAATTTAATATGGAAAAGAGAATGCTTTTAGATAAGATAGATCAAATTAAGGGGACAATTATATTGAGCGGTAAAGAATATAAGTTGACCAGTAATAATTTCCCAACGATAGATCCGAAAGATCCGTATAAACTGACGGAAAGGGAAGATGAGGTCATAAAAAAAATAGCTAAATATTTTAAGAAGAGTGATAAATTGCAAAAACATACTCGTTTTTTCTTTTCCAATGGAAGTATATATCTAAAATATAACAATCAGTTGATGTTTCATGGATGTATTCCTATGAATTCTGATGGAGCCTATAAATGTTTTGACATAGATGGTAAGGGATATTGTGGTAAGGAACTTATGGATAAATTTGAAAAATTAGCTAGAAAAGCTTATTTTAAAGGAGATGAAAAAGACTTAGATTGGTTCTGGTATATGTGGACAGGTGAGTATTCACCTCTTTTTGGAAAGGAGGAAATGAAAACTTTTGAAAGATATTTTATCAAAGAAAAGGAAACTCACAAAGAGATAAAGAACCCCTATTATAGATTGAGAGAGAATGAAGAAATAATATTAAAACTCATGGATCACTTTGGGATTTTAAAAGAAAATGGCCATATTATAAATGGTCATACGCCTGTATTGGCTAAAAATGGAGAACTGCCTATAAGGGCAGGGAAAAAACTATTAGTGATAGATGGGGGATTGTCCAAAGCTTATCAATCAAGTACCGGTACCGCTGGATATACTTTGATCTATAATTCTTATGGATTGAGATTAGCTTCCCATAAACCATTTAAAAATATTGAAAAAGCTATTGAAGATAGTCATGAGATTATATCAGTAATACAATTAATAGATAAGGCAGAGAGAAAAAAAGTTAAAGATACGGAAACAGGGGAGCTCCTTATAAAGAGTTTGAGGGATTTAAGAGTCCTTTTGAAGATGTATAGAAATGGTAGTCTTATAGGCAAACATTGATGTACACTATATATATATAAATAATGAAAAAAACTTTAAAAAACAATAAAAAAAGGTTGACTTTTACCCTGTAAAAGATTATTATATGATCAAAAGATAGATTAATAAAATAATTCTAGGTATTAGTAAACACTAAAAAAGGAGAATTTATGAATTTATCTGAAAGACAATATAAAATAATAGAAATTATTAGAACAAATGGTTCAATTACAGGAGAAAAAATAGCCAAGATTTTAGGTGTCACAAGATCAGCTCTGAGAACAGACTTTTCCTTTTTAATAAAATCGGAAATTATAAAATCTAAAACCAAGGTAGGATATAGTCTAAATCCTCAAAAGTCTAAAAAAATAGATAGTTCTTCATTGAAAGATCTAAATGTAATGAAGTTTATAGGAAAAGCTTTGATCCTATCAGAAAAAAGTTCTATCCATGATGGGATAGTAGAAATTTTTACAAGGGATTCAGGAACTATTTATATAACTAATGGAGATTTACTTTCTGGTGTAGTTTCTAGAAAGGATCTGTTGAAAGCTGCTATAGGAGGAATGGATCTTTCATCTCTGCCGATCAGTTTGATAATGAGCAGGATGCCAAATATACATTTTTGTACTACAGATGCTACATTATTTGAAGCTGCTGAAATAATTGTAAAAAAAGAGGTAGATTCTTTACCAGTAGTTGAATATTCAAAAGAATTAAATGGATATAAAATTGTAGGGAAAATTTCAAAAACAGATCTAAGTAAGGTTTTATTTGAGACCTTATTATAGCTGACGTAGATAACTGGAGGGATTTCTATTATTGATATATATTATATTAAAGACGATGCTATAGTAGATTCAGAAGTTATTTTAAAAATGATTAAAGATGAATTGAATCGCGAAGATTTCAAATTAATACAAATAACCCATAAGGAATTTGAAGCCTTAGAAATTTTAAATTCTAAGAACTTAGTTTTTTTTAGTTTGAAAGATAAAAAACAACTTCGAAAGCTAGAAGATTTTTGTATAGAAAAAAATGTAATATACTTTGATACTTTTAAAATTTTAAAATATGGATTTAAAAAACTATTTAAAAAATCTAAAGCAAATTCATTTAAGAAGATGGATGAAAAATATTTTAAGCGTATTGAAGCTATGGAATTTGCAGTAAAATATGATGATGGAAAGATTAGTAGAGGAATATTAGAAGCAGATCTTTTGATTGTAGGTTTGTCTAGAACCTCTAAAACACCATTGTCTATCTATTTAGCCAATAAAAGTGGATTAAAAATAATAAATATACCATTGGTTCCAGAAATATCTATTCCAAAAGAAGTTTTTAGGGCAACTCAGATAATTGGATTGACCATATCTATAGATAAATTAAATAAGATAAGGGAGCAAAGATTAAAAACGATGAAAGCAGAGGAGAGAGCATCTAGTTATGCATCCTTTGGAAGAATATTGGAAGAATTAGATTATTCAGATAAAATAATGAAGAAATTACAGTGTCCAGTAATAGATGTATCGGAAAAAGCAATTGAAGAAACAGCAGAGATTATTTTAAAATTAATAAAATTATAGATACTAAAGGAGGATTAACTCATGAAAAAATTTATTTATTCATTTAATGATGGTGGGATGGAAATGAAATCATTATTAGGAGGGAAAGGTGCAAATCTTTCTGAAATGACTAAATTAGGATTACCTATTCCACAAGGATTTGTTATAACAACAGAAGCTAGTATGAAATACTATGAAGAGGAAAAAAAAATATGGAAGAGCTTAAAGAAAGATATTGAGCAAAACTTAAAGGACTTAGAGGCCGCGACAAATAAAAAATTTGGAGGAGATAATCCCCTTTTTGTTTCTGTGAGATCTCATTTAATAGTTATAAAAGATTTATACAAATGTTTTCGGAGGTAGTATATGGAATTGAAAAGTACAAGTATGATTTACTTGAAAAAGAACTTGAAAAGAATGGAGTTGAAAAAAAGGCTTATATTAAAGAATATAAAAAACTCTTTAAATCAGTAGTAAATTTTAAGTTTCCAGAAGATCCAATGGACCAGCTGTTAGCAGCAATCGAAGCAGTATTTAGCTCTTGGAACAATCCTAGAGCTATCTACTATCGTAATTTAAATAATATTCCACATGACATTGGAACAGGAGTAACTGTACAATCTATGGTGTTTGGTAATATGGGAGATACTTCAGGAACAGGAGTAGTATTTACTAGAAATCCATCTTGTGGTGAAAATAAATTATTTGGAGAATTTTTGATCAATGCTCAAGGAGAAGATGTGGTAGCAGGGATAAGAACTCCTAAAAAGATAGAAGAATTAGGAGATATAATGCCTGAATCAAATTCAGAAGTTTTAGTGACAGGACTAGCTGCATCACCAGGTGCCGCAACAGGAAAAGTATACTTTAGTTCTGAAAAAATAAAGGAAAATAATGGTGGAATTTTAGTAAGATTAGAAACTTCTCCAGAAGATATTGAAGGGATGAATATAGCTAATGGAATATTAACCGTTCGTGGAGGGATGACTTCTCATGCAGCGGTAGTTGCCCGTGGAATGGGTAGATGCTGTATATGTGGATGTGGATCATTAGAATTGAATGAAGAAATAAAAGAATTTACAGTAGGAAATCTTACAGTTTCTGAAGGAGATTATATTTCATTAAATGGAAGCACAGGAAATGTATACTTAGGTGAACTAAATAAAAGTGATTCTAGGTTAACTGATGAATTTAAAATGATATTGGAGTGGTCCAGTGAAATTGGAGCAATGAAAGTATTGGCAAATGCTGATACACCATTAGATGCTGAGGTTGCCTATAATTTTGGAGCAAAAGGAATAGGTCTTTGTAGAACTGAGCATATGTTTTTCGAGGAGAAAAAAATAAATCATGTTAGAGAGATGATCTTAGCTGAAAATAGCAATGAGAGAAAGATAGCTTTAAAAAATATTTTACCTCTTCAAAAACTTGATTTTACCGGGATATTTGAGGCTATGAAAGGAAATCCTGTAACAGTAAGATTGATTGATCCTCCACTACATGAGTTCTTACCAAAAGAGAGGGGAGAGAAACTAAAGTTAGCTAAATCTATGAAAATCACTATGGAAGAAATAGAGAACAGAATGCTCAAGTTAGAGGAGTCAAATCCTATGCTGGGTCACCGTGGATGTAGATTAGGAATAACTTATCCTGAAATTTATGAAATGCAGTCTAGAGCAATCATTGAAGCAGCGATAGAGGTTAAAAAATCCGGGATAGACGTAAAACCTGAAATAATGATACCATTAGTAGGTAAGGTAGAAGAGTTAGGATATTTGAGAGAAAGATTGGTATCATTAGTAGATGAAATAATCGAAAATTCAGATTTAGATCTAGAATATAAGATAGGAACGATGATAGAAGTTCCTAGGGCCTGTGTTACAGCGGGTGAAATTGCCAAGGAAGCTGATTTCTTTAGTTTTGGAACCAATGATCTGACTCAAATAACTTTTGGATATTCAAGAGACGATGCAGGAAAGTTTATCTCTGATTATATGGAAAAGAATATCTTAGATGCGGATCCATTTGAAACTATAGATATAAAAGGTGTAGGGAAATTGATGGAGATGGCAGTGACCCTAGGTAGAGGAACAAAAAAAGGTCTTAAAATAGGTGTTTGTGGAGAACATGGAGCAGATCCAAAAAGTATTGAATTTTTCCATTCAATTGGTCTGTCATATGTAAGTTGTTCACCATATAGAATTCCTATTGCTAAATTAGCGGTAGCACAAAACTCTATAAGAGGAAGAAATTATTCTTTTTAAAAGATAAAAACAAAATATATTTGTTATTTAGATATATTTGTGATAGATTATAGAAAAGCAAGGGAGCTGAAAGTGGCTGAGAGGAGACGATATAGTCTCGACCTTTTAACCTGATCTAGGTAATTCTAGCGTAGGGAGTGATAAAATATTATTTTATTATTTAAAGACGCCTTTGTTTAAGGCGTCTTTTTTTGTTGGTGTACCGTATTGAACCTTTTGAATTGGTTTAGATTAGTGGCAAATATAAAATAAAAAAAATTGGAGGAGAAATGGAGAAAAAAATACAGTTGAAAGATGAACTGAAAAAGATAAAGGAAAATATAGAGAAGAATAAACCTTTAGTACATAATATTACAAACTATGTAACGGTGAATGATTGTGCGAATATACAATTGGCTTTTGGTGGAAGCCCTATCATGGCAGACAGTGTTCTAGAGATAGAAGAGGTTGTATCAGTATGCAATTCTTTGGTGATAAACATAGGAACAATAAATGAAAGAACGATAAAATCTATGATAAAAGCAGGAGAAATAGCAAATATCAAAGGGATACCGGTAATATTAGATCCAGTTGGTTACGGATTTACAAAGTTAAGAACTGACGGGGTAGATGAGATTTTATCCAAGGTCAAAGTATCGGTAATTAAAGGAAATATCAGTGAGATTAAAGGTTTATTAAAGGGAAATAATAATATCAACGGAGTCGATGTAAGCACTACAGACAAAGAATTAACCGTGGAAGATATCTTTGAAATAGCTAAAAAAGTGTCAAAGATTCATAGTTGTATTGTTGCTGTAACATCTAAAGTTGATGTGGTAACAGATGGTGAAAGAGTGGTTTATTTGTCCAATGGGAACCGTATAATGTCTGATATTACAGGAACTGGATGTATGATCGGTGCATTATTAGGAGTAAGTCTTGGAGGGAATAGAGATAATTTGTTTATGGGGACTATATATGGAGTCGGAATGATGGGGGTTTGTGGAGAAATAGCTACAAAAACTATGAAAAAAAGGGAACTGAGCACATTAAAAAATAATATATTGGATAAGGTTGGTTCTATTAAATTTGAAGAATTTTTGGAAGTGTTAAATTATGAGTATGAGTAAATTAAAAAAAGAAGAACTCCTCCTCTATGGTGTTATTTCTAAAGGGAATTTATCTTGGGAAAGGGCCTATTAATCATATGTATAAATTTAATTTAGAGAATAAAAATTAGTAGATATATATTATATTTATAAATAAAAAGAAAAGAGCTAATTATAAAAGATGATTTCTATATTAAATAGGAATCATTTTTTTATGAATAAATAGAATGTTTTGGTATACTATAAAAAAGCAACATGACGTTGCATCTAGACAGATATAATTCTAGATTTTTATAATTTTTTATTTAACTCATAAATTTTGTGATTTTTTAGATGATAAAAAATAATTATTATTATGCAGATGATCTTATTCATCAAAAATTAGGAATGAGTTTGGAGGTTCTAACAATTAAGGAATTATATAAGTTAAAGAGTACAATGGGAGAAATCTACTATAGTGCAGGAAATGAATTGGAAGACAGAAGCTTGAACAGGGGAAAAAAGAACTTTTGTAAGGATAGCTCCTATAGATCAAAAAAAATTTATAGATGCATGGGAAAATAATAAAGTTGACAATATTATAAATACAGGGATAAAAATAAATTTAACTAATGTTAAGAAATAAAAAATTAATTAAGGAGTGATTATGACTAATAGAGCATCGATCTTGGCAATATATTCTGAGGAAACTATAAATCCAAATATAACATCTAATTTGGTAGAAAAAACAATAGAAAAATTAAATTTTAAAAATAATAAAATAATTTTATAATAAAAGGAGTGTATTATGTTAATTTATGAAAAATATGTAGACATCAGTAATGAGGTTATGGAAGCATTAGATCGTGGTAAACCTGTAGTAGCATTGGAGTCTACAATTATT